>CAZPEQ010000162.1:0-6074 GCA_964585605.1 uncultured Weeksellaceae bacterium
GGTCTGAAAAATAGGGGTCATGATAGCCCCCGTGGAAGGGTCTGGAGTTACTCCAGCATGAATAGCCTTTGTGCCGAATTTGTGTTTCTTCTCGCTTGTTGACATGGTGCTGCCAAAGTAGTACGAATCAATCTCCGCCTTCACTCTTATTCGATGCGGTGCTCCTCAGCCACCTCGGAAAGATCACAATACCCATGAACAAATAGATATAGTAAGTGAACAACCTCCAGATAAGCGCGAGCACAGTTCCAACACCTGCAACAGTGAGGAAGTCTTTGAAAAATCCATCAAACGCTATTTCAGCTATTCCGCTACTACCCGGTGTTACGCCTATGAGCATAATAACCCACATGACCAATTGCCGCGCGTAAACCAATAGGTGGTCATTCACTTCAAAAAAGGCAGCAATGATGCAGTTAAGTACCAAGAACCTTGAGGTCCAACTCAACAAAGTCGTGGCTGCAGCAACGAACCAGAATTTCTTGCGCTTACCCTTAAACTCTTTAGAAGAGGTGATTATATCGTTGCCTACTTGAACCACTTTTGGCCGCCATTTTCGCAAGAAGCGTATTCGAAATATTTGGAGCAGGATATACTTGAACGCGCGAGGTTGAAAGAAAATCGCGTAACTGATAACCGCCGCTAGGAAGACGAAGAACGCGTAGCCTACCCAGAAGATCCCACGAATAGGCAATCCATAAAAATCAACATCCAAGCTCTCTGGAAATAGATCCGCTTGTACCGTAAAGAGCAGTACCACCGGCACCATGCACACATAGAAAAGTTCATCAAGCCAGGCGGTCACCATCACGGTGGCCGTGCTTCGTCCTAAGGAGATCTTCTCCCTACTTAATATGAACATGGCGATACCACTGCCCCCCACAACAGAGGGCGTTAGTGCAGAGGCAAACTCCCAGAGCATGATCACATTAAAGCCTGACCGCCAACTAAGCTCGCGATTCGTCAAGTGCCTGATCCTGAATATGTATCCAAGGTCACGTAATGCGGTGAATACCAGTGCGAGCAACAACCAAAGGAACGAATGGTAGCTCCAATTGATCTTCTGTAACAATTTGGTATAGTGAAGTCTTTCATAATTGCCCGTACCCACTTCCACGGGTTGGAACTCATCAGCGTCATCTAGGTCTACAGCGCCATCACCATTCTCATCCACCCATGCATGATCACCTTGTTCAACTTCATGAAAGCGAACCTTACTTACATCTCTATACAACAAGCCAGAGGCGACCAAAACGCCTATCAATACGGGAACAAGTACTTTCCGAAGGCTAAAGCTTTTGCGGATCTCAGACTCGTTATCGATCATACTGGATGACATCTCTTCGAAAGACGCATCGAAGGTATCTCTTAATAGTCGGCCCAAAGCAGTGCCAAGCATATGTAATTATCGGTGCGCTGAATTGATCACATCGCACGGATCTTATACGAGCACATTATCTTTGTTTGACTTGGCAGATCATGAAACTGCGTAACCATTTCATGCGGTTCTTCAAATTCGCATTAGCCTTGTTGGTTGTTGTATACGCGGTGTCGTCATGCACGGTATTGCAGTGGCGCGCGTCTGACGTTGAGATCCATGAGAAGTTCGACGGGCTTGAGATCCCCACCCGTATTTCGTACTTTCAGGTAGACAGCCTTGACCTTGCCGTTCGTGTGCAGCAAGTTGAGAGATCGGACGCGACAAGTAATGTGGTCTTCTTTCACGGTTCTCCTAGTTCTTTATCCGCTTGGGATGGTTACTTGACTGATTCTCTTTTAAGAACTCGGTCAAACTTATACGCTGTGGATAGGCCTGGTTACGGGTATTCCAATTTCGGCGAAGAAATGCCCTCTATTAAACAACAAACGGCGGTCATGAGTGCGCTGATCGACGACTACGACCTTGAGGATGTTATTGTTGTCGGTTCTTCCTATGGGGGGCCGCTTGCGGCCCATATAGCGTCTGCAAACCCGCGAATAAAGGGCGTGATCATGGTATCTCCGGCTATTGACCCCCTGCTTGAAAAAAAGATCTGGGGATCACGGCTGACCCAATGGTGGATTACACGTTGGCTTGTTCCTACTAGTTACCGCGTTGCTGGTGATGAAAAAACCGTGCATGCCGCGGAACTCCAGTTGATCGAAAGTGACTGGGAGTCAGTTAATGTTCCTGTGCTCCACATTCATGGTGATATGGACGACCTCGTACCCTATGATAATGTGCATTACACCGCTGATAAATTCGAGTCTATCCGAATCATTACGACACCGGATACCGGTCATGAAATCGCATGGAGCCGACCCGAGTTGATCATCCCCCATCTTGTGCTGCTCATTGAGGAGATCACTGCACCGTGAATACGCATTCGCAGGCCTGTATAAGATGGCGAGTGTTCACCCGTGGTTACCTTACGCCAGTTAAGTCAAGAGAATGGTCAGAAGCATGACAGGTTTTGGCAGGGCCACGGGCACTGTTGAAGGAAGGAGTATTAGCATTGAGCTTAAAAGCGTGAACAGCAAGCAGCTTGATATGAGTTTCAAGTGCCCGTCTCGTTTCAGAGAGCTAGAACCGGATGTCAAGAAGCTCCTGTCGGCAAACCTCTTTCGAGGCAAAGTAGAACTATACATTAATAGTGACGCGCCCGAACGATCCCTTGAATTCAACCACGACGTTATCAGAGCTTACTACAGTGAAATAAGTAAGGTAAAGCAGGCCGTTGCGCCAGATTCGGATACGGACATCCTACCCCTTGTACTGCGCATGCCTGAAGTGAGTTCGGTTTCCAGGGAATCACTGCAAGAAGAAGAACGCAACGTATGCCTTCTGCTCGTCAAGGAAGCTATTGCTAAGCTTGATTCGTTCCGTTTGAACGAAGGAGAGCGGGCTCAGGTGGATCTTGAGCAGCAGGTTAATACCATCGTGAAACTACTTGCTGATACCGCTGATCAAGATCAGGATCGCGGTGTCAAGATCAGGGAGAAATTACTGAAACGGCTTGGTGAGCTGGATGTGGAAGTGGATCAAGGGCGCTTGGAGCAAGAAATGGTTTACTACCTCGAAAAGCTGGATGTGAATGAAGAGCGCGTGCGCTTACAAGGACATTGCGACTTCTTCTTAGAAACCTTGCACTCCGCTGATGCCTCCAAAGGAAAAAAGCTCGGGTTCATTGCACAGGAAATGGGTCGTGAGATCAATACACTTGGCTCTAAAGCGAATGACTCGGGTATTCAGCACATCGTTGTTCAGATGAAAGATTGCTTGGAGAAACTCAAAGAGCAGGTGTTGAACGTACTCTAAATGAAAGGGAAGTGCTTCATTTTCTCCGCACCATCTGGCGCTGGTAAAACAACCATCGTGAGGCATCTACTTGGCCTACCAGAACTGCGCTTGTGTTTCTCCATTTCAGCTACTACCCGAAGGCCTCGATCTAACGAAATAGACGGCGAGGACTATTACTTCTTAGATGAGCGCGAGTTCTTGAGACGCGTTGATGGGGGGGATTTTGTTGAATGGGAGGAGGTTTATGCAGGTCAATTCTACGGCACCCTTAAATCTGAACTGGGAAGGATATGGAAGGCAGGGATGCACGCTATTTTCGACGTTGACGTGGTGGGCGGTTTGGAGTTAAAGGCGACTTTCGGGGAAGATGCTCTCGCGGTCTTTGTTTGTACTCCTGATATTGCAACGCTTGAAACCCGCCTGAGGAGCAGGGCTACCGAGAGCGATGAAAAGATCGCAGCGCGCATCAAAAAGGCGGCTTTCGAAATGGACTTTGCCGATCGCTTTGATGTAGTCGTTGAGAACAGTGATTTAGATCAGGCACTAGCTAATGCCAAGCAAGTGGTCAAACAATTCATTAGATCATGAAACGGGTCGGTTGCTTCTTTGGTACGTTTGACCCGGTTCACATCGGCCATTTGATCATTGCCCAACACATGCGCCAGTATGGTGATTTGGATGAGGTATGGATCGTGGTAAGTCCGCAGAATCCGTTCAAAAAAGCACAAGACCTAACGTCCGATGCTGTTCGCTTCATGCTGGTGGAAAAAGCAATTGAAGGGGCTGACCGGATCTATGCTTCCGAGGTGGAATTTGATCTGCCCCAACCCAGTTACACAGCCAATACGTTGGGCGTTTTACGGGAAAAATTCCCCGATATACAATTCGACCTGATCATGGGAAGTGATAACCTAGCGGGCTTACACAAGTGGAAAGACCCGGAGAGTATTATTGAACACCACCGGGTATTGGTGTATCCGCGGCCTGGGTTAGGCGAGCACATCCAGTCTGCGCAATATCAAGGACACCCTTCTGTGAATCTTGTTAAAGCTCCCTTACTCGATATTTCAGCAACACGGATCCGTGAGATGGTGAGCAAGCAGGAGGACATTCGTTACCTCGTAGTTGAATCCGTTAGGCAAGCGATCAAGGAACAGGGCCTCTACATCAGTTGAGCAGCTGCCAAAGGCAGCCCAACCCGAATGGCAACGTAATCCAGTAATTGCTCAACGCACTGGTCTAAGTGCCCTCCATTCTGCAACACTAAGTCACACGTATCTCGATAAGGAAGCAGGTAGGAAGCATAGGCAGGAAGCACATGATTCTCCCATTGGTAACTCACCTTTTCCTTCTCATAACCTCTTTCCCGACGATCTCGTTCTACCCTGCGTTCCAGTTGTTTCCGAACATCAGTCTCTACGAAAACGGCGTGATCCAACTCGCCACGGATAGCTTCGTCCTGCATGAGGAACAAGCCCTCAACAATGGTGACCGCACGGGGTTCAACCACTTTGGTTATCGGCGTTTTATTGGGTGCATTAAAACCGTATTCCAAAAGCTCAAGCCGGCGTCCTTTCTTAAGACCGCGTATATCGGTGACGAATTTGTCCAAATCTAGGGCGGTGGGCAGATCAAAGTTCACTTCTCCGTTGGCATCTCGCTGCTGTTGATCCACAGGTAAGTAGTAATCATCTTGCGAAAGCACAGCTACCGCGTCAGAAGGCAAAGCATCACATAAGGCACCAACCAAGCTGCTTTTCCCGGAGCCACTGCCTCCTGTTATACCGATAACCACTTTTGCCCCCATCGTTCCAAATGTAATCATCGAAGGATTAGATTTTGTTTTGCTTTGGACACCAGCCAATTACACGTTTGGCATAGCACTTGCACCTGCTTAGGGGAATTAACCCTAAACGACCACAACGATGTTAGACAGACTCAAGAAATACCTCAGCGTGAGGGCTGAAGCGAAGAAAAAGATGGAAATGGGCGACCTAGAAGGCTATATGACCAACTTACTAGAACTCTATAGAATACGTATGTCGATCTCAACCCCAGATGCCTCAGCATGACGCACTTAACGAGCCCAATGATTTAAAGACCCGAACAGATCGGGTCTTTTTTTTGCCAAATACCTGAAAAATCAACGTATTCCACATCTTTTTGGACTTAGTTCTCGTAGAAAGCAGTATGACAAAGAAGGACAAAATAGCCTTCATCAAAAGCAGCAAACGAAAATCACATGTGTACACCGACCTTCATAGGTACTCAGATCAACAACTGAACGAGCTCATACGAGAGATCGTGCAAGGGTTGCTAAGAGAAAGCGAGATAATCGCTAGCGCCTACATGAACGGTTATCGTGCAACGTGATTTAACTTTCTGCCGAAGGCTAGAGAGCGACAGGTAACGAAGCCCCGACATATCAATGTTCGGGGCTTCGCTACGTTTAGCCCGTTCCTTGTTCATCCTCTCCACTATTACAGGGTGCTCAGTACTTGCTATTTCACTACTTTAGTACTTCGGATTATGTCGGGCAACCATCTTATCGTACTATTTGCGCTTAACCTCGGTACCTTTTCTTCATTATGTGGACAAGGTTTGGTTAGCGCTTCACCTCAAAATGCCACGGTTCTCATTGAAGGGTTCACGGGTATCAATTGTGGGTTCTGCCCAGGTGCTTACACAACAGCTGAGGGAATCGTGGCAGGTAGTGAAGGGAATGCGGTAGCTGTTAATATTCATGCGGGTAGCCTTGCTGCTCCTGCAGGCGGGCAGGTAGATTTTCGCACCG
>CAZPEQ010000163.1:0-6065 GCA_964585605.1 uncultured Weeksellaceae bacterium
TCGGCTATTCGAACAAGGGGCACGATGGTTTTTTGGGGAACAGCGTGCTTGGTGAGTGGTGTAACCTTGGTGCCGACACGAATAACAGTAATCTGAAGAACAACTACGGTGAGGTACGGGTGTATAGCTACGAGCAGCAGGATATGCTTGATACCGGCCTTCAGTTTTGTGGCTTGATCATGGGTGATCATAGTAAGGCGGGCATTAATACCATGTTCAATACGGGCACGGTAGTAGGGGTATGCGCTAATATTTTCGGAGAAGGCTTTCCGCCAAAGCACATTCCAAGTTTTTCTTGGGGAGGAACAAGTGGCTTTGAATCATACAACATGGAAAAGGCCATTGAAACGGCTATCAACGTCATGAAACGACGGGGCGTGGTGCTGCGCGATGAGCACCGGGCCTTATTCCAACATGTCAAGGACAAATACGGCTACGACCGTGAGTAGAAACAAGGGAAAGGTCGCATTACCGAGCCATGTGTATGCAGCCAAGAAGTATAACCGCGTTCTTTAACTGACGATCTTGCCGAAGAGGGCGGAATGGCACATGACTTGAACCGAATGGATTTACCAAAAGAACGGTAAGAGTGAGGCACTCAGTCGGTCAAATTGGCATAGAACCAGCATATGGGAAACAAAGATATTTTTGACAGCGAACTGTTCGCTTCGGAGCCTTTAGAAGGTGATTCTGAACTCATTCCGTTGATCACCGCAGAAGACGAGGAACTCATGGAGGCGGAGCGCCTGCCTTTGGAACTTCCAATACTTCCGCTTCGCAATACGGTCCTCTTCCCCGGCGTGGTCATACCGATCACCGTGGGGCGAGATATGAGCATTAAGCTCATTCAGGATGTTTATCGAGGTGATAAGACCCTGGGAGTGGTAAGCCAGAAGGATGGCCGCATTGAGGATCCGGGACCTGCTGACCTGAATCGTATCGGTACGAAAGCACAGATCATTCGTATGCTGCGCATGCCAGATGGCAATACCACGGCGATCATTCAGGGTAAAAAACGGTTCGAGGTACAAGAAGTGGTCAGTACCGACCCCTACTTCAAAGCGCGTATCAGCGAGTTTCCTGAATCGAAGCCTGACAAAAACAACAAAGAGTTTGGTGCGCTGATCAGTTCTCTTAAGGATATGGCCTTGCAGATTATTGATGAGAGCCCCAATATTCCTTCGGAAGCATCTTTTGCCATAAAGAATATTGAAAGTCATTCTTTTTTGGTGAACTTCATTAGCAGCAATATGAATGCTGAGGTGTCGGAGAAGCAGCGTATGCTTGAAGTTGCGAACCTGCATGAACGTGCTGAAATGTTGTTGGCGCATTTGACCAAGGAATTACAATTGCTTGAAATGAAGAACGAGATCCAGAGCAAGGTTCGTTCAGAAGTGGATAAGCAACAGCGCGAATACTTCCTGCATCAGCAGATGAAGACCATCCAGGATGAATTGGGGGGCAATCCTGTGGATCAGGAGATTCATGAGATGATGGAGAAGGCCAGCAAGAAAAAATGGCCTGAACGCGTGGCGAAGTCTTTTGACAAAGAACTGATGAAGTTGCAGCGCATGAACCCGGCAGGAGCGGAGTTTGGTGTGCAACACAACTACGTCAACCTGCTATTGGAACTGCCTTGGGATTATTATTCCAAGGACAGCTTCGACCTCAAGCGTGCGCAAAAGATCTTGGATCGCGATCACTTTGGTCTGGACAAGGTAAAGGAGCGTATCATCGAGCATTTGGCGGTGTTGAAGCTGAAAGGCGATCTGAAAGCGCCAATTATATGTTTACATGGGCCTCCCGGGGTAGGTAAAACCTCTTTGGGCAAGAGTGTTGCTGAAGCATTAGGGCGCAAATACGTGCGTATGAGCCTAGGTGGCCTGCACGATGAGTCAGAGATACGCGGCCACCGTCGAACCTATATCGGCGCTATGCCCGGACGGGTTATTCAAAACCTGAAGAAAGTGGGTACCAGTAACCCTTTGTTCGTGCTGGACGAGATTGATAAGGTAGGTAAAGACCATCAAGGAGACCCCGGATCGGCCTTGTTAGAGGTACTTGATCCGGAACAGAATGGCAATTTCCACGACAACTACGTGGATCTGGATTATGACCTCAGCAAGGTCATGTTCATTGCAACGGCTAACCACTTGGGGGCTATTCATCCTGCTTTGCGGGATCGAATGGAGATTATTGAGGTAAGTGGTTATTCTCAGGAAGAGAAGATCCAGATCGCCAAACGCCACCTGCTGCCAAAGCAGATGGAGAATAATGGCATAAAAGAAAGGCAATTCAAATTAGCTCCTGGTGTGCTGGAAGCGGTTATTCAAGATTATACCGATGAGTCCGGTGTGCGTGGTTTGGAGAAACGAATAGGCAAGTTGGTGCGCTACCGGGCCAAGCAGATCGCCTTAAAAGAGAAATTCACGCCAACGATCAAGGAAGCGGAATTGAACACGGTCTATGGCCCCGCACATGGTCGAGAAAAATACCAAGGCAACGATGTAGCTGGTGTAGTAACCGGTTTGGCGTGGACTCCCACGGGCGGTGATATCCTGTTTATCGAAACCAGTATCACCAAAGGGAAAGGCAAGTTGACCCTTACGGGAAACCTGGGCGATGTGATGAAGGAGTCTGCGCTGATTGCCGTAGAGTACTTGAAAGCACATAGCGGCATGATGGGGCTTGATCAAGAGGTGTTTGATCGGTGGAACGTGCATATCCATGTGCCAGAAGGGGCTGTTCCTAAAGAAGGCCCATCTGCCGGAATAACCATGTTGACCAGTATCGCTTCTGCGTTCACCCAAAAGAAGGTGCGCAAATACGTGGCGATGACAGGAGAGATCACTCTGAGAGGTAAGGTGCTGCCAGTAGGTGGCATCAAGGAGAAGATCTTGGCAGCGAAGCGCGCAGGTATCAAGGAAATCATCCTAAGTGCCAGTAACCAGAAAGACGTGGATCAGATCGAGAAAGCGTACCTACGGGGATTGAAGTTCCATTACGTGTCTGAAATGATCGATGTGGTGAAACACGCCTTGCTTCGGGAGAAGGTCAGCGATCCATTGAAGGTGGCTTGATCACATTCGAAACCTCCTTTTTGGAGGTTGAAATAGGCCATTCGTCGAAGGAATAGTGTAACCCGTCAGAAAGTGTCCCCGTACAATGGGGCAAACTCTCTGACATGAATAAGGACCTTTACGCTTTTTGCCTGTCTGTATTATTGATTGCCAGCACCAACTTGAACGCACAGTTCAAGGACGTGAAGAGCATGTATATGGACGGCGCTGTCCAGACGCAGATCGTAGATGTCGATCTAGATGGCTTTCAAGATGTACTGGTAGGCACACGCAACGGCACCATCTTACTCAAGAACCATTACGGCGATATTTACGCCGAGGATCCCATCCGCTTGAATTACAACGATGAGGTCGTATTGTCACTTGATATCGATCAAGACGGGTATCCAGATATCCTAACGGCCTCTTCCGTTCGGGAAGGAGTGCGTTGGATGCATAATCAGGGTAATGGCACCTTCAGTGTGGAGAAAGAATTGATTTCATCAGGTTTGGTTAAACACCTAGTTGCTGCGGACATAGACAGCGATGGCGACCAAGACCTCGTGCTGAACACCAACGATCAAGGTATTGTTTTTCGCAGGAACAACGGCAATGGCGATTTTGGTAAGCACCGCATTTATGAGCGCACCACCGCTTCGAAAGAACCCGTATTGATGGATATGGATAGCGATGCCGATTTGGACTTGTTCTGGATATCCAACGATAAAGCTTACTGGGCTGAGAATATTGACAGCCGGGGTATTATGGGTGATCAGCAGTTGTTGTTCTCGAACGGAAGCTCAATCCTTGCTGATGTGGATGGCGATGGCTTAAACGACTTGATAAGCATTGACTTCGAGCACAGGTACATCGTGTGGCAGAAGTGTTTGGGCAGTGCACACACTTTTGCGGATAAACAAAAGATCACCACGGGCATTCGTCAGAACGGTTCATTGTACGCTATTGATATGGAAGCCGACGGCGACCTTGATCTGGTATTTGCATCAGATGTTTACGATGAGATCTTGTGGATCGAGAATGGTAATGGCAAAGCAGATTTTAAAACACCACAAGTTGTGGTAGACGATGTCATTGACCCAACGTTCATTGCTTTTGCTGATTTTGACCTAGATGGTGATCAAGACATTATTTCTGGCTCTGATGATGCGCGTAGCTTCTTATGCGTTGAAAGCGACATGCAATTCGAAGACATGATCATGGGGCAGGTCTACAATGACGTAGATGGCAACGGCAAGTTCAATGCTGGAGATCATGGTCTGGCCAACCACACCGTTGGAATTTCCGATGGCCGAACGACCTACACAGACAATAACGGATTTTATACTTTCCCTGCTACGGAAGGGGAGTACGCGGTTTCTATTCAAGAACAACAAGATTGGGTTCTGACCACCGGTGGTCTATCCAAGTCAGTTGCCATGCTCGCTCCTCGGAGTTCTTCTTTGGGCAACGACTTTGGATTTACCGCCAAAGACGAACGCGCTGCAGTAAAAGCCTCTTTGGCGACTTCAGCAACGCGTTGTGGCTTGGTCAGCCCATATTGGGTAACGGTCACCAACACAGGCACAGTCTCAGGTGAAGTGACCGCCCATTTGCAATTCGACTCCAAGGACACGTACGTTTGGGCGGAGTTGGAACCAAGCACCGTCATCGGGCAAACTTTGACCTGGGAATTGGGGCCATTGCAACCAACTGAAAAGCGGTCATTCAAAGTGTTTTTGGCTTCTACGGAAGAGACTCGAACAGGTGATAAGCTAAGCCAAATCCTTACCGCAAGTGTGCAGCGTGGCCGTGCTGAAGCCGTTCATACGACCGATAGCCTTGTGCGAATCGTTGATTGCGACATGGCTGCCAACGTGCTACAAGCGTCTCCGCGTGGTTATGGGACAGAAAAAGCAATACCCTGGTCTCAGGCATTAACGTACACGGCTTCCTTCCAGAATACAACGGGTGATCGCGTACAACATATGTTCGTGGAAGACACCTTAGACGAGTGGATGGACATTTCCACCTTCGAAGTATTGGCCTCTAGTCACGATTATCGGGTGTATGTGAATCCGAATGGGGTCATTCAGTTCTATTTTGAGGACATCGAGTTATTAGATGCGTCAAAAGACGGATTGCAAAGTCAAGCATTTGTTTCCTACCGCGTAAAGCCACTCTCTTGGGTGCCGCATAACACAGAGATCAGTAATCAAGCTCATTTCTTCTTTGGCCCTGAGCACATGGAATCGTCGAACATTGTGCGTAATGTAGTAGGGGAGAGTATCACACTAGGCGCACAGCAATGGGATGCGCTTTCCGAGACGAACATCGTTTACCCTAATCCAACGAACGGTCCAACTACGTTCGACCTAATCAACTACAAGTACGATCGGGTTGAGATCCATTTGATCGATGCAACGGGTAGGGTGATCTTCAAGCGCGAAATGCGAGGAGGCAGCAAACACCTCTTTCAGTTAGGAGCATTGCGCAAAGGCAACTACCTCGTGCGCGCGTTGCCACTGGAAACAGGAAAGGCTGAACTGTTGACTAAACTGGTTATCCAGTAAGTAATTCGGGTTCGTAAACGCCTATTGCAAATAAAGGAATATCAAAGCGGATCGGATCCTTAGGGTCTAGTTCGCGCAGACTTTCCGTCAGTTCGATAACCGCTTTCCAATCATTCTGCTTGCGTTTTAATAAGCCTAATACGCGGGCCGTATTTCCGCTATGTACGTCTAAAGGCACGTGCAGTTTGGGTATCAACCCTTTATTCCAGACACCGAGGTCAATCCCCATATCGTTTCGCCGCGCCATCCAGCGCATGTACATATTGATACGTTTGGCAGAAGAACCTTTCAAGGGATCCGCGACGTGCTTGGTTGTGCGTTGTGCGTGATCGATCTGGAAGAAGCGTTGTTTAAACCGGCTTATGGTTCCGGCCATGTCCAAATGTTCTCCTTCGAAAAAGGCCTTCTCCATAGTACCATAGGTGGCATACAGATT
>CAZPEQ010000164.1:0-6037 GCA_964585605.1 uncultured Weeksellaceae bacterium
GGACAGGATGTTGGCGGTCGTTTAGGGGGTGTGTTCAGGGAGGCTGCTACCCTAGCTAAGGACTTTGGTGATCATCGGGTCTTCAACACGCCTATACAAGAAGCCTTTATCATTGGCAGCACGGTAGGCATGAGCGCTACAGGATTAAAACCGATCGTAGAAGTGCAATTCGCTGACTACATCTGGCCCGGCCTTAACCAACTTTTCACCGAAGTATCTCGCTCCTGTTACCTCTCACGTGGCCAGTGGCCTGTTAGTAGTATACTGCGTGTACCTATTGGTGCATATGGTAGTGGTGGGCCTTACCACAGCAGTAGTGTAGAGAGCGTTCTCATGAACATCAAGGGTGTTAAAGTCGCTTACCCAAGTACAGGTGCAGATCTGAAAGGCCTGATGAAGAGTGCTTATTACGATCCGAATCCGGTGGTCATGCTAGAGCATAAAGGTTTGTATTGGAGTAAGATCAAAGGCACTGAAGATGCCCGATCTGTTGAGCCCAGCCCAGATTACCGCGTTCCATTCGGAAAGGGGCGTATGGTACTAGAGGCAGATACTGCGCATATCGACCAAGGTGAAAGTGCCGTTGTGATCACCTACGGCATGGGGGTGTACTGGGCTAAAACCGCCGCGAAGAATTACGCAGGTCGCATTAGTATCGTTGACCTGCGCACGCTCGCCCCTTACGATGAAGAGCTAGTTTATTCTCAAGTACAACAACATGGGCGGTGCTTGGTATTGACGGAAGAAAGCTTGGAAAATTCATTCGCGGAAGCCCTTGCAGGAAGAATCAGCCGAGATTGTTTCGAACATCTAGATGCTCCAGTACGAACAATAGGATCAGCGAATACACCCGCCATCCCGTTGAATAGTGTCATGGAGGAAACCATGCTGCCCAATGGCGATAAGGTGAGTGCAGCACTCGAATCACTCCTTTCCTACTGACCCGTGGGTACTATTGAGCATCATATTGAAGTGCCGCGCACAAGTCGGTATTTTACACTCGGCGATATAGAACATGCTCAAGAGGTCTGGATGGTATTGCACGGTTACGGCCAGTTAGCCGAATACTTCATCATGCATTTTGAACCGATACAAGCGGGGCGGTTGATCGTTGCTCCTGAAGGGTTGAGCCGCTTCTATCTGAGCAACAATTCGGGCCGCGTTGGCGCTTCTTGGATGACCAAAGTCGATCGGGTAAATGAGATCAAAGACCAGCATGATCAATTGGACCGTATTGTTGCGCAGGTGGCTCTAGGAAAGAACATACCCTTGCATGTCTTAGGGTTTTCTCAAGGCACAGCCACAGCGATACGTTGGGTGTTGAACACGCAAAACGCTGTACAACGCACGGTGCTTTGGGGTGGCGACATTCCACATGATGTGGACATAACCGAATTGCGGTCGAAAAGCAAAACGAATCCGTTGGAAATGGTTGTAGGTACTGCCGACCCCTACATAGCTGAAGAAGACGTACAACGATTCACGATGAAGTTGGAAACAGACGAATTGAACTACGACTTGTGCAGGTATGACGGAGGACATTCCATTGAATCCGATATGCTGCAAACGCTGATTTCTTAAGCCAGTTAGGCAAACGGTCGAAAATCGATCGTTCAACCCCCGATCGCGATCATACTCCTGTTCTTTTCGTACTCTTTCGGGTCTGCGAATCTTTCATCCGCATCCATACCTGCGCGTACGGCTTTCTTCTGCCAAAGCGATCGGGCAATGATCGGTTTGATCGGTTCTCCCGCTCGGTAAGCAGATAACAGATCAAGTTCCGACTCAGAGAACAGGCAATTCTTGATCCTTCCGTTCGCCGTTAAACGAATGCGGTTACAGCCATCGCAAAAGGGATTACTCACTGTACTGATGATCCCAAATTGTCCTTTCGCCCCTTGCAGTTTGTAGTTCCGTGAAACGAAGTTCTTTTCTTCTTGTAATCGGGTTATGGCATCTTCACCAAATTCCTCATAAGCTACCTGAAGTATCTCTTCTTGCGTAACCACCTTGGAGCGATCCCAGCAGTTACCAGCGAAAGGCATGAACTCAATAAACCGCACAGTTAGCTCATGCGCTTTCGTGAAGCGAATAAAATCATTTACCTCGCGTTCATTAATGCCCTTGATAAGAACGACATTGAGCTTGACTTTAAAACCTTCAGCTAAGAGCATCAGAATATTCTGCCGCGCCTGTGCAAAAACATCCCGTTTGGTAAGCTGTAAAAAAGCATCGCGCTGCAGCGAATCCAAACTGACATTGATATGATCCAACCCAGCGGATCTTAATGTATCCACGTGTCGATCGACAAGGACAGCATTGGTCGTTAATGAAAGGCTTACCGGCAGTTTCGATAAACCAGCTAGTATGCTTGGCAGATCTTTGCGAAGTAGCGGTTCTCCTCCCGTCAAACGTATTTTGTTCACCCCAAGGCTCACGAAGACCTTACTTATCTCAACAACCTCACTGGCCGACATCAACTGTGTTTTCGGGCTAAGTGGTACGCCATCAGTTGGCATACAATAGGTACAGCGCAAATTGCATTTCTCGGCCAAGGAGATCCGCAGGTAATTATGTCGCCTGCCCAACGAGTCTACCAACGGGTGTTGTTGTTCCTTCCAACGGTTGTTGCGCAACGGACCGATCATAGCCGATTTGTTTTCCATTGCGCCTCGCCCTTGCCGAAGTATTCCTTTCCGAAAATGGGCAGCTTTTTTTTGACTTGATCAACCAGCCATTCCGTTGCTTCATACACCTGATCACGATGGCGTGCAGAAACGAATACGAACAGGCACACCTCTCCCAAATTAACCCGTCCTAGGCTATGATAGATGTGCATACAGACGAGGTCGAATTTCTCGAAGGCTTCTTCTCTGATCTGCACCGCAGCTTCATCAGCCATTTCCTCATAGGCGGTGAATTCAATGGCATTCACAACATTCCCTTCCTTCTCATCGCCACGCACCTGACCAAGAAAAATATTATGGCCTCCAATCTGCGTTTTCTCCTGATGTTTTGCAATGGAATTCGCAATGAAATCAGGCGTGATCGCCCCTTTAATGAATACAGTTCGTTTCTTCTTATCCATTCAATGATCGCCTTCCTTCTGCCTCACCAGTAAACTATCGACAATGCGAACTATTTGCTCGAGTGCAAGTGAACTGGGTGCTGCAGGCAACTTGCTTATATCCCCTAGCTCTCAAATAGACAGTGGCTGGCTGTGGGTTTCCCATTCCAGCAACTTGTCTATCGTGTTGCGCGATACAGAGTGATAATTAGGACGTGCATCTTCATAGATAGCACGCGCCATTACTTTACCAGTCTCTGTCTGAACTAACGCCGTGTACAGTGGCACTAAAAATTTCCGCCGACCTACGGTGGTCAAAAAATCCTGCAAACGCTCATAAGCAGGATCGTAGTGGTTGTTGATAGCGATCTCCAACCACTTAGCCGTTATCTCACTATTCCCCGAATTCGTGAACAAGAATGCATCATCGAGTTCTTGCATTTGCATCGCTGTCATTTCACTGGGCAGGTAACGCAAAAAGTGCATCCATTCGAATGTGGTCCACTCTGAGGCAGGAAGATCCTTCGCAACCTTTCCGCTTTTCCACTCTTCTGCCACTTGTTCAACACGTGCAAAACGATCCGATTGCGGTGGCGCATAACCAGCAGGAACACCGGGACCGAAAACCCACGCATTCACATCCAGTTCAACTTGATTCGGGGTAAGCAGTTCTTCATCGAGGTAGGCCAAGAAGCGATCTGTTGTCATCGTCTGAAAAGCGAACTTATCGAAATAGGTCTTCAGAAACTCATCAAACTTGTCACGGCCTACTTTGCCTTCAATGGCACGCAAAAACGCATTCCCTTTTTCGTAAGCAACATCAGTCATACCATCGTCTGGATTTCTTCCCGCAAGTGCCAACTTCAAATGCGTATCCTCCGGATGATCGGATTCATGAATGTGGCTAATGGATTCTTCTAGATCTTGATACCCCAACATGCCAAGCATATTGGCAAAGTCTTCGCCATACACTGCTTCCGATATCCGGTGCTCGAAATAAACCGTAAAACCTTCATTTAACCAGAAATCATCCCAAGTCGCATTGGTGACCAGGTTTCCACTCCAACTGTGCGCCATTTCGTGCGCGATCAAGGAATTCAATGAACGGTCTCCGGCCAATATCGTTGGCGTAGCAAATGTTAACCGCGGATTCTCCATACCACCAAATGGGAAACTAGGAGGGAGAACCACTACATCATATCGATCCCAACGATAGGCACCATATAAGCCTTCCGCAGCTACCAACATCTTCTCCATATCCCCGAATTCGTAAGCTGCTTTCTCTAGTAATTCCGGTTCCGCGTACACGCCTGTTCGTGGGCCAACGGACTTAAAGTCGATATCCCCTACCGCAAGTGCCATTAAATAGCCTGGTATCGCCTGCTCCATCTTGAACCTATACACGCCACTTTCCGAACGTTCTGTTGGATTGGTCGCACTCATTATCGCCATCAATCCTTCCGGTACCCGAACCTTCGCATCGTAGGTAAATCGAACGCCCGGACTATCCTGTAACGGCAACCACGAACGGGTCAAGATCGCCTGTCCTTGCGTGAATAGGAATGGGTGCTCTCCTCCAGATGTCTGAGAAGCATCTAGCCATTGTAATGCAGCCGGAGCCTTGCCCGTCGTATATGCGATCGCTACTTTCTTGGTATTTTCGTTCAACGTGACCACAAGAGCAGAACCTAGGTCATCAGCATCTGCTAATTTGAAGGGTAATGAAACCGCATGCTGATCTTTTACATCTGCGATCAGCAGGTCATCCGTATCGAAAATGATCTCCGTTGCTCCTTCTTCCCTTTCAATATCATAGGTGGCCACACCGGTTATGATCTTGCGCTCCATGTATACGGCTACATCCAGTAACAAGTGCTTCGTGCGCGCTTCCGTGGGTTTCGAATGGCTATGTACGTCCATAACGTAGGTATTGGTTTGTTCCGTAGTTGCTTGTGCAGCAGCCTTATCGTTATGATCATGGTCAGTGCACGAGAAGAATAAAGCAAGGCCCAAGACCAGTAGTAGGTACTTCATCATTTACAGCAGATATGCTACAAAAGTAATAGATGTCAACGTCGCAATTGACTTAATCCCGCAGTGATCTGATCTGATCAAAAGGCGCTTAGCTCTGGTTCTTTGGCATGAAAAAGCCCCACCAAAGGCAGGGCTTGTCGGGGTGAGAGGATTCGAACCTCCGCTCTCGCGCCCCCCAGACGCGCACTTTAACCGGACTAAGCTACACCCCGAAACAGGGCGCGAATTTAATCGAAATCATAAGAGTAGTGTGCAGCACGTTGCTAAACGAGGACTTCCTTGATCACCAACCTCGTTCTACTGCATACTTGACGAGGCCAGCAGTATTGCGCACTTGCAATTTGTCTAGGATATTTCGGCGGTGAGTTTCCACTGTTGCAGGGCTCAAAAACAGTTTTCGTGCGATCTCCTGTGTGGTCATTTCCCGCAAGACTAGTTTTACAACCTCTTTTTCTCGTTTTGACAAAGGTCTGGGTCTAGTATAATCCACCGTCAACTTATGCTGATCTAGTCCTTCTTGCACCTTGGCACTCAGGTAAGACCCCCCTTCAACGATCGTTTGAATGGCCTTGGTTAATTCCAACCTGCCCGTATTCTTCATCAAAAAACCATCTACGCCCGCAACCAACGCGTCGTTTATCACATCGGGCATATCATACATGCTCAGTATGAGCACCTTGGTGGCAGGGCGAAGTGCCTTGATCTCCTGTGTCGCGTCGATGCCGTCCATCCCAGGCATGCTGATATCCATTAAAACAACATCCGGGCGTAGTTCCGCAACTTGTTCTACGGCATCGAAACCGGATTTAGCGGTACCCACAACCACAATACCTGATGATTTGGATAAGAGCGCTTCCAAGCCCTCTATAATAATGTCCAGATCATCAACCAATAGAACCCTTATCTCTTTCATGCGCTAAAGCTGAAGTCGGCCCT
>CAZPEQ010000165.1:0-5993 GCA_964585605.1 uncultured Weeksellaceae bacterium
CCCATAAGTCCTTTCTCGATGAGCTGTGTGTACTCCATACCATTCTCGTTCTGCAAATACATTTTGGAGGGGTCGGTCGTACTCACAACAACACCGCCTTGGCCTTGCCCTCCATTAGGGCTTCCCGACTGCGTTGTTGCACTGAGCGCGGTCATCTCATCCATTAACAGTTCGAATTGAGCCTGAATGGCTGGGTCAGCTATACCTGATGGAGCTGCTGCCGTCTTACTCTTTAATTGCTTGGAAGAACCGGTCATGCCTAATGCGGGCCCATCTATCCATGTAATACCGTTGTTCGCATACATATCCCTAAGCGCCTGCCCATCAATGCTCGTTCCCGATGTATTGGTCGATTTCATGAGGGCTGTCATCTCACTCAACATCTCCAAGCGCTGGGCTTGGCCGTTGAATGACACCGTGGAATTACCACTCCCATCTGTGAAAGAATAGGTTGGAGGTGTGGTAACTGCGTTTCCTCCTCCAGATGGCATCGGTGCAGGCTCATCGCATTCTTTATCACAACTTGCGAAGGTCAGTGCAGTTGCGCACAAAAGGCTCAGGATTTTGAAATTCACGGGCATGGTTTTGAACATGGGTACAAAGCAATCATGAGGCTGATCCGCCTACAATCACACAATTGTGGTATTCAATCTTTTTAGTCCTGTGAAAGACTCGCGGACTAGACCATTTTTCTCTGAATTTCAGCTCTTTACCGAGCGAATGTCATGATCAGGACAAAGTGGTTGGAATTTGCGATTTGGCGCTTGGGATTTGATGTTGGGAACCTCATACATCCACATCCAACTTGAACCCCACACCATGTACGTTGTTGATTGTAACACGTGGTTCAGGCTTCAAGTATTTGCGCAACCTAGAAATGAAAACATCCAAACTACGGCCGAGGAAATAGGTGTCATCGCCCCACACCATGTTGAGCACTAGCTCACGGGTGAGTATCTGCCCTTGGTGCATACACAATAAGCGCAACACTTCGGCTTCTTTCTTGGTCAATTTTCGCGGTTCATCGGTCTTGTGGTTGAGCATGTAGTTCGGCCGGTCGAAGCTGAAATCGCCCAATTCGAAAACATCTTTGTCTTGCTTTACGTTTGCCTCTTCGCCGTGGGTGCGACGCAAGATCGCTTCTATGCGCATCAACAGTTCCTCATGGCTAAAGGGCTTGGTCATGTAGTCATCACCACCTTTTTTGAACCCTTGGATCCGATCTTCGGGTTGGCTTTTCGCACTAAGGAAAATGATAGGTACATGTTTGTTTAACGACCGAATGTCTTCAGCGAGGCTGAACCCATCTTTATTCGGCAGCATAACATCGAGTACGCAGAGGTCGTACGCATTGTCGTTAAAGAACTTCAGACCCTCTTTACCATCTCGTGCCAAGTGTACGGTATATCCTTTTCGTTTCAGGGAGTCCTGAATGACAAAACCCAGGTTGGTGTCGTCTTCAACCAGCAGTAGGTTTGCTTTTTTTTCTTTGCTCATGCTAGTAGGGGGAGTTTGATCGTGAACGTCGCACCTTCGCCTAAGGTGCTTTCAACTTGTATCGTGCCTTTATGGATGCGTATGATCTCATCCACATAATGCAGGCCTAAGCCAAAGCCTTTTACGTTGTGTACGTTTCCTGTTGGTACCCGATAGAAACGCTGGAAGATCAATTCCTTGTTTTTCGCTGATATGCCAATGCCATTGTCCTGCACAGCTATGAAAATATGGTTACCACTGACTGTTGTTTGTATATGCACATGAGGCTCTCGAACGGAGTACTTCAAGGCATTGTCCACGAGGTTATGGAGTGCATTGCTAAGGTGCACTGGGTCTGCTTCTACCACGCATTGATCCGCGTCTTTTGATAGGGTGAGCGAGCCTTGTCGGTCCCGAATAGGTAGTTCAAAACTGGTGTGAATATCATCCAACAGCTCATGCACGTTAATGCGCTCAAGTTGCAGCCGTATCTCATTCCGATCCATTGAAGACAATTGCAACACCCGTTCTACCTGCGCCTTCAACCGATTATTCTCGCTATGGATGATTTGCGCGTAATGCCCCAATCGTTCCGGCTCTTGGGCTATCGTCGGATCCATCAGCACTTCACTGCTCAGTGAGATGGTACTTATCGGGGTCTTGAGCTCATGGGTCATGTTGCCGATGAAATCATTTTTGATCTCGCTGATCTGCTTTTGCTTTAAGATCACCCACATGCTATAGGTGAAGAAACCAAAAACGATGAGTGCAACGATCAAGGGGAATACCCATGTAGTCCTACTTCGTGGCTTGGGCAACCACATAGCGCTTTCCCGCATGGGGAACAACACACCAAAATAATGACCGTCCTTATTCAGTTTGCTCAATTTGCCGGTGTTTGGCGCGGCATTTCCAACTGGGTCGCCAATGCTCACGTAGTTGCCGTACACCACCGAATCAGTAAAGCAATCGTAGATTCCGTATTCAAAATCCTCACTGATCCCACGCCGATCGAATTCCTTACTCAACAGCGATTCCAGTAAGTAGGGGTGCAGGGTATCATTCACCTCCACGGAAAAATAATTAGGACGCTCTTGTTTGACGGAATTGAGCAGTTTACTCGGGTCTTGATTCATGGTCAAAATCTGCTCTGCAACGTTCGTCAAAGCAATGGTAACACGGTCGTTGAACTGTTTGTCGAGCTGATCTTGCCGCTGCTGCTGCAAAACCACTTCCTGGTCTTGCGTTTCAGAAGCTTTGTTCAGCCAGAGGATCTGTGTTACCACTACCCCAATAACGGAGAGTAGTGCTAACAATATGACGGTTCCAATGGTCCGGCGACCCATAGGTCAAATGTAGCTGGATGTAACTCAGAATGAATAGGATCTAACACCTTTTTCACGTTCTGTTGAGCGATATATTCTGGGCTTGACAGCCAGGCTTGAAGATGTGCATTGCACAGTTTGAGGGCGATTTTGGCCTGGTCTAGCCCTCCAAGAAAGCACATCAAGTTGAAGATGGCCATGCGCAATGCCACATACTGAGCAGCGTTTGATTGGTGTACATGTAGGTCTATTATCCGAACCTTGGAAAATTCGCAACTAGTCGTGGTTGAATAGTATTCGGATAATGGAAATGTGCAAATCGTTTGGTTCGATAAAAGGCCCTGGA
This sequence comes from uncultured Weeksellaceae bacterium, assembly GCA_964585605.1. Taxonomy (GTDB): domain Bacteria; phylum Bacteroidota; class Bacteroidia; order Flavobacteriales_F; family PHOS-HE28; genus CAZPEQ01. The sequence continues at coordinate 3,148 of CAZPEQ010000165.1, forward strand.
TAGGTTTATCCGGGGCCTTTGATTTAAGCACGAGGATCCTGTTTTTCTTGTCGTAACAATTGTCTGAAGAAGACTTGGTAACAATGATTACCGGGTTTTACCAGATTACCCAAGTTACGACGAACGAACAATTTTTGTTTGGTGAGGTTATTATGGATACCTAACACCCAAACGAAATGAAGATCAAAACAAGAATAAGGTCTTGGTTCTTTTCGAGCCTTAACCTTAAACCCGTGTTATGCGCACTGTTCGTGGCACTGACATTGTTCTCTGCACAGGCCGTGGCACAGTGTACTGCTGATGCGGGTACTTTAGCTGGTTTCAAGCCAAGCGACTGCTTGATACCTAATGGAACGTTGATTGGCGGCATTCCTTCAGGAAATGCAGTAGTCCCAGCTGGTTTTCAAACCATTTTTGTTCTCACCGAAGGGCCTAACTTGGTTATTCAGCAAGCAGACCCTTCGCCTATTTTCACCGTTACGGCATTTGGCGACTATACCGTGCATACCTTGGTTTTTGATCCGGCAACGCTCGACTTAAGTACGATCGTATTTGGCACAACAACCGGTTTTGATGTCAACGGGTTGTTAATCCAAGGTGGAGGTAGCATCTGCGCGAGCCTAGATGTGGTGGGTACGTCGATATTGGTTGCTAATCCCGATGCCGGCGCATTAACTGCAACAAATGCTTCTGTGTGCTTGATGAATGGTACCGCGCAGTTAGCAGCGACACAATCAATCCCGGTTGATGCTCCTGCAGGGTATGTTGCCGGGTATGTATTGACCAGCGGAACTGGCTTAGTGATTCAAGGAGTTGGAGCTACGCCAGATTTTACCGTCTCTGATACAGGTCTGTATACTATCCATACTTTGGTTTATGATACCAATACCCTGAACCTTTCTGTTGTGCAGTTAGGTGTTACTACCGGCTTTGACGTGAATGGCCTGCTGATCCAAGGAGGAGGCGGTATTTGCGCTGCCTTAGATGTAGCTGGTGCCTCTTTTGTGGTTTCCGATTGTCCTATGTCGTGCACTGTAGATGCAGGAACGATCACCGCTGATGCGAATACGTGCTGTCTTGATTCGAGCAGCGTAGTTGTGAGTGCCACTCCAGACGGTAACGCAGTTGTGCCTATGGGCTACCAGACTGTTTATGTTTTAACGCAAGGTTCTGGTTTGGTGATTCAACAAGCAGGGGCAATGCCATCTTTCACGGTTTCTGATACAGGTAGCTATATCATTCACACACTCGTTTTCGACCCAGCAACGCTTGATTTGAGCATTGTTGTTCCGGGAACCACAACAGGTTTTGACGTGAACGGCCTGCTGATCCAAGGTGGAGGTAGCATTTGTGCGAGCTTAGATGTTGCTGGCGCACCGTTTACAGTTATGGATTGCCCTATGTCATGCACGGTCGACGCTGGAACGATCACCGCTGATGCGAATACATACTGTCTTGATTCGAGCAGTGTGGTGGTCAATGCCACTCCAGACGGTAACGCAGTTGTGCCTATGGGCTACCAGACTGTTTACGTTTTAACGCAAGGTTCAGGTTTGGTGATTCAACAAGCGGGGGCAATGCCATCTTTCACGGTCGCTGATACAGGTAGCTATATCATCCACACACTGGTTTTCGACCCAGCAACGCTTGACTTGAGCATCGTTGTTCCAGGAACCACAACAGGTTTTGACGTGAACGGCCTGCTGATCCAAGGTGGAGGTAGCATTTGCGCGAGCTTAGATGTTGCTGGTGCACCGTTTACGGTCACGGACTGTCCTATGTCGTGCACTGTAGATGCTGGCACGATTACGGCCGATATGAACATCTACTGTTTTGATGCGAATGGCGTAGTGGTTAGTGCTACTCCTGATAGTAATGCCGTTGTACCTACGGGATACCAAACCGTTTTCGTGTTAACGCAAGGGGCTGGCCTGATCATTCAACAAGCAGGAGCAATGCCTTCCTTTACCGTTGCTGATTCAGGTAGCTATATCATCCATACGCTGGTTTTCGACCCGGCCACGCTTGATTTGAGCATTGTTGTTCCGGGAACTACAACAGGTTTTGATGTGAATAGCTTGTTGATCCAAGGTGGTGGTAGCATTTGCGCTAGCTTAGATGTGACTGGTGCACCGTTTACTGTAGTTGATTGTTCCGGACTGTGCCTTGTTCAGGCAGGAACGATGACACCCGATAATCCTAATGCTTGTTTTAGTGATACCAGTGGCGTCACAATCCTAGGTACGCCTGATGGAAATGCTTTTGTTCCCCCAGGCTTTGTTACAACGTATGTCTTGACACAGGGGCCAGGGCTTGTCATTCAGCAAGCGAGTTTATCGCCTGATTTCACGGTTGTTGACACAGGACTCTTTACGATCCACACCTTGGTATTCAATCCACTGACTTTGGATCTTTCAATTGTTCAAGCCGGTGTTACTACGGGTTTTGATGTGAATAGCTTGCTGATCCAAGGGGGTGGAATGATCTGTGCGAGCTTGGATGTTGCAGGTGCAGCGTTCAATGTGAGCGAGTGTGGCGCAGTAAGCACTGGTACTGAAGAAGCGGCTTGGTATGAAGGACAGCTAGTAGCGTGGCCTAATCCGGTGGCTGATATAGTGTCTGTAGATGTACAGCACCTACCCGAAGGGAACTATACAATTTCTGTGTTGAGTATAGAGGGAAGTACATCCAAGGCTGGTATCAGTTTGAACCAAGATGGTGTGCAGGAAACAACGAATCTGAACTTAGGTGATTTAGAACCGGGGTCTTACTTGATTTCTATTTCGGGAGGAAAAGGCACGCAAACCAGTAGAATTCAGGTTATCCGTTAATAAGAGCTGATTGAT
>CAZPEQ010000166.1:0-5982 GCA_964585605.1 uncultured Weeksellaceae bacterium
ATACGTGCGTAGCGCTTTTTGGAGCCACCCAGCACACGGATCACCAACACCGACTTTGCGCCACTGTTATCCGCTACTCTACATCTGCTCTCTACCTGAACCATTATCCCGTGTTCTTATTTCGCTTTTTCAATGATCTCGATCACACGCCACCTCTTCAGTTTACTGATCGGACGTGTTTCCATGATCTTAACCGTATCACCAATACCACACGCTGATTCTTCATCATGCGCATGGAACTTAGAACTCTTCTTAACGAACTTACCGTACATCGCGTGTTTCTCTTTACGCTCCACTCGCACGACAACGGATTTCTCCATCTTGCTGCTGGTAACGATACCGATACGCTCTTTTCTTAGATTCCTTTCCATTGCACTTAAGCCGTTTCGTTGTTGGACTGATCACGTGTGTTCAACTCTGTGAGCATGCGTGCGACATCTCTTCTCTTTAAACGCAGTTCCATTGGATTTTCCAAAGGAGATACCGCATGATCCAAGCGCAGTTTACCAACATCCATGCGCGTATCTTCAAGCTTGTCTTTCAACTCTTGAAGAGTGAGATCTTTTAAATCTTCCATTTTCATCGTCCACGCAACTTTAGCCGTTACTCATTAGATCCTCACGGATCACAAACTTGGTTTTACAAGGCAACTTCTGTGCTGCCAATCGTAATGCTTCTTTAGCCGTTTCCAAAGGCACACCGTCCGTCTCAAAAATGATGCGGCCCGGATTCGCAACAGCGACCCAATGATCCAATGCTCCTTTTCCTTTACCCATACGAACCTCCGCAGGTTTGTTGGTTATCGGCTTGTCAGGAAAAACGCGGATCCAAACCTGCCCTTCACGTTTCATAGCACGTGTAACAGCAATACGAGCAGCCTCTATCTGTCGAGAAGTCAACCAGATAGGCTCTAGGGTTTTGATGGCATAAGATCCAAAGGCGATACGCGTACCACGCTGGGCATTGCCCTTCATCCTTCCTTTCTGGACCTTACGGTGTTTTACTCTTTTCGGACTAAGCATTGTTCTTCAGTCTTCTAATAATCTCTAATCACTTTCGTGGTCGACGGTTTCCTCCACGCTGGCCACCTTTGCCACCGCGTTGGCCACCTTTGCCGCCACCTTTTTTGTTGTCGAAATTCGGAGAGAGATCACGCTTTCCGTAAACCTCTCCGTTACAGATCCAACACTTGATGCCCATACGACCTGTCTTCGTGTGTGCCTCCGTGATCGCATAATCGATATCAGCACGGAATGTGTGCAATGGGATACGGCCATCTTTATAAGATTCCGTACGACTCATTTCAGCCCCGTTAAGTCGGCCGCTTACCGTTACCTTAATGCCTTCAGCTCCCATTCTCATGGTGCTTGCAATGGCCATCTTGATCGCACGACGGAAACTAACACGGCCTTCAAGCTGACGTGCAATGTTCTCAGAAACCAATTTCGCATCCAACTCAGGGCGCTTGATCTCAAAGATGTTGATCTGCACTTCCTTACCAGTGAACTTACGCAACTCCTCACGCAGCTTATCTACCTCAGAACCACCCTTACCAATGATGACACCAGGGCGCGCCGTCTTAATAGTAACAGTAACCAACTTAAGCGTACGCTCAATGATCACTTTGCTGATGCTGGCTTTCTTCAAACGCGCAGACAAGTAGTCACGGATCTTCTCGTCCTCAACCAATTTCTCGGTGTAATCACGACCACCATACCAGTTCGAGTCCCAACCTTTGATAAAGCCTAGACGAAGTCCTATCGGATGTGTCTTTTGTCCCATATTCTTATTCAGCTACAGCAGTGTCAACCTTGCTGTCGACTACCAGAGTTACGTGATTTGATCTTTTTCGAATGCGATAAGCGCGTCCTTGAGGAGCAGGGCGAATACGGCGCAACGTACGTGCGACGTCCACTTGAATGCTCTTGATGTACAGGTTGGACTCATCAGCTCGCTTGCCCTCGTTCTTTGCTTCCCAGTTGGCAATGGCAGAACGAACCAATTTGTACAGGTCGTTGGCTGCATGGCGCTTCGAGAACTGCAGAAGCCCAAGAGCTTTCTCCACCTCAACACCGCGAATGATATCAGCTGTTTCGCGCATGCGTTGCGGAGAAGTCGGAACACTTCGCAACTTCGCTATTGCCACTGATCTCATGGCTTCTTTACGCGCGTCGGCTACTTTCTTTTTACGAGATCCCATTGCTTATCAATTCTTGCGGTTACCTGAGTGACCACGGAATGTTCTTGTTGGAGCGAACTCGCCCAACTTGTGACCTACCATATTCTCTGTCACATAAACTGGAATGAATTTGTTTCCGTTATGCACGCCGAAGGTCAAGCCAACAAAATCAGGTGTGATCGTTGACGCACGCGACCAAGTCTTGATCACGGATTTCTTTCCGGATGACTTCGCCTCTTCTACACGCTGATTCAGCTTGTAGTGGACAAATGGAGGTTTCTTAAGTGAACGACTCATGCTGTGATCTCAATGCTATCAACGCTTCTTCTTAGCGCGCTGAAGGATGAATTTGTTATTAGGGTTGCGAGGCGAACGTGTCTTCTGACCTTTCGCAAAAATTCCATTACGGCTACGTGGATGCCCTCCTGAAGCGCGACCCTCTCCACCACCCATTGGGTGATCAACTGGGTTCATTGCAACAGGACGAGTACGTGGACGGCGGCCTAACCAACGAGAGCGACCTGCTTTACCCGAACGGGTCAACATGTGCTCTGCATTACCAACAGTACCCACTGTAGCCATGCATGTAGCCAATACCATACGCAACTCGCCACTAGGCATTTTCAAGATGGCGTAGTTACCATCCTTTGCATTCAACTGTGCAAAGGTTCCTGCGCTGCGCGCAATTGCACCACCCTTACCAGGCTGTAACTCAATGTTGTGAACGATGGTACCCTCAGGCATCTTTCCTAACGGAAGCGCGTTGCCAACATCAGGAGAAGCATCAGCACCAGACATGAGCTGCTGACCTACTTTAATTCCGTTTGGCGCAAGGATGTATCTCTTCTCTCCATCAGCATATACCAACAAGGCTAAACGAGCAGAGCGATTCGGATCATACTCGATACTCTTAACGGTTGCAGGGATATTGTGCTTGTTACGCTTCATATCAACAACACGAAGCTTACGCTTGTGACCACCACCAATGTAGCGCATGGTCATTTTACCAGAGTGGTTACGACCACCTGTTCGCTTGCGGCCAACCGTCAATGACTTTTCCGGCTTGGACTTGGTAATAGTAGCAAAATCGCTGACCACTTTACCTCGTGTGCCTGGAGTTGTTGGATTTAGTTTTCTAACGCCCATCTTAGTTCAGATCAAATGCTGCTGTATAGGTCAATTGTTTCTCCTTCTTTCAAAAAGACAATAGCCTTTTTAAGTGTACTGGTCCTTCCTGAAAGGATTGAAGAACGTGTGTAACGAGAGCGCTTCTTACCAATGGATCTCATGGTACGCACTTTGGCGATACGCACGTCGTAACGCTTTTCAATAGCTTCCTTGATCTCAGTCTTATTCGCACGCTTATCAACGATAAATGCGAAACGATTGAACTTTTCACCTTGATCAGTCATCTTCTCGGTAATGACCGGGCGAACTAGTATGTTATGCTCGTTGCTCATTTACTCAACGTTGTTTCGATGTGCTCGATAGCGTCTTGCGCAATGAGCAATCCTTTACAGTTCAGAATATCGTAGGTATTCAACTCACGAGCTGTACAGACCATAGCTCCTGGCACATTACGTGCAGAAAGCAATACGTTCTTATCGTGCGCCCCTACTACAAGTAATGTTTTCTTTCCACCTAGCTCCAACGCATCAAGCATACCTTGATATGTTTTCGTCTTAGGCGCATCAAGAGAAACACCACTCAATACTTTCATTTGGCCTTCCTTCGCCTTACTCGCAAGTGCAGAACGACGCGCTAGCTCGCTCACTTTCTTGTTCACCTTGCTGCTGTATGTGCGCGGCTTAGGGCCAAAGATTCTTGCACCACCTCGGAACAACGGGTTCTTAATGCTTCCCTTACGAGAACCACCTGTACCCTTCTGGCGATGTAGCTTCTTAGTAGAACCTGAAAGCAGGCTCTTTTCCAAGGTCATGTGCGTACCCTGACGACGATTCGCCAAGTGGTGCTTCACATCTAAGTACATAGCATGCTCATTCGGCTCAATACCGAAAACCGCGTCGTTAAGCTTTGCTTTCTTGCCAGTTTTCTTACCCGCGATGTCGTAGATCTCGATTTCCATTATTTCCGAATGATCACATATTGACCTTTAGGACCCGGGATCGCTCCACGGATCACAAGAATATTCTTCGCAGCATCCACCTTCAATACCTGAAGGTTCTCTACGGTAACACGCTCACCACCCATTCGGCCAGCCATACGCATACCCTTCACAACTTTTGAAGGTGTACTACCAGCACCAATAGAACCAGGTGCCCGTAAACGGTTATGTTGACCGTGTGTTGCTTGACCCACACCATGAAAGCCATGACGCTTCACAACACCTTGGAAACCCTTTCCCTTACTCGTTCCTGAAACTGAGATAAAGTCTCCTTCCTCGAAGTGATCTGCAGCGATTGAATCGCCAGCCTTCACGTCTTCAAATCCTTTGAATTCGATGACTTTCTTCTTCGGGGTCGTACCTGCCTTCTTGAAGTGACCATTGATGGCCGCGCCAAGACGCTGTTCTTTTTGCTCACCGAACGCAAGTTGAACGGCCTCGTAGCCATCCTTCTCACTGGTCTTCACTTGAGTAACAACACATGGTCCTGCTTCTACAACCGTACAAGCAACCATCTTTCCGTTCTCGTCGAACAGACTTGTCATTCCCAATTTCTTACCGATCAATCCAGACATTTTTCTTTTCTCTTAAATCGGTCAAACTTTAATCTCTACATCAACACCACTCGGCAACTCAAGCTTCATTAGTGCATCAATCGTCTTGCTCGAAGAACTGTAGATGTCCATTAATCGCTTGTAGCTCGAAAGCTGAAACTGCTCACGTGAGGTCTTGTTAACGTGTGGCGAACGAAGCACTGTAAAAATGCGCTTGTGCGTTGGCAACGGGATAGGCCCGCTGACGATCGCACCCGTATTCTTCACGGTCTTTACGATCTTCTCAGCACTCTTATCGACCAAGTTGTGGTCGTAAGAACGAAGTTTTATGCGAATCTTCTGTGTCATAGTTACGCTGATACTTTTCCGTTCACCTTAGCGATAACCGCTTCAGCAATGTTTGAAGGACACTCACTGTAATGAGAGAATTCCATGGTTGAGGATGCACGTCCTGATGAAATGGTTCGCAGTGAAGTCACATAACCAAACATTTCACTCAACGGTACTTTAGCCTTAACGACCTTAGCTCCTGCACGATCATCCATGCCCTCAACTTGGCCACGACGGCGATTGAGGTCACCAACGATATCACCCATATTCTCTTCTGGAGTAACTACCTCCAATTTCATGATCGGCTCCATCAAGATCGGCTGTGCCTTAGGTATTGCACTTCGGAACGCTGTCTTGCCACAGATCTCGAACGACAACTGATCAGAGTCAACGTTGTGGAATGATCCATCAAACAACGTCACTTTCAAGCTATCCATTTCGTAACCTGCAAGAATGCCATTCTTCATGGCCTCGCCAAATCCTTTTCCAACGGATGGAATGAATTCCTTCGGGATGTTACCACCCTTGATCTTGTCGATGAACTCCAGTCCAACCTTTTCCGGATCATCCTGTGGCTCAATCTTCACTTGAATATCTGCGAACTTACCACGACCACCGGTCTGCTTCTTGTAAGTCTCACGATGCTCAATAGTACCCTTAATCGCCTCCTTGTATTTTACTTGAGGTGCACCTTGGTTACACTCTACCTTGAATTCACGCTTCAGACGATCAACGATGATCTCTAGGTGAAGCTCACCCATTCCGCTAATAACGGTTTGGCCACTATCCTCATC
>CAZPEQ010000167.1:0-5982 GCA_964585605.1 uncultured Weeksellaceae bacterium
GAATTGCAAACTTGGCAAGATGCCTCAGGCTTTAGTCTAGCAGAACTGAAATTGATCCAAGGGGCCTACGATTTTTATATACACGATGCCTTCTTACTACCCAATAAGTACGAAGTGCCTCAAAAGCCTGAGCAGATAGTGCGCTGCTTTGAAGGTGCTGATAAAGAGAAGGTGTGGTGTTATGGAGAAGGAGAGAACGGTGATCTGCACGGCAAATGGATACAGAATTACTCGAGTACAATGCCCTGGATCGTTGGTTACTTTGAACATGGGAAACGTTCAGGACGGTGGAAGGAATACTACAAAGGAACGAACAAGTTGTGCCGAACGGAGCACTGGCGTGATGATGAATTGAATGGCATTCGAACGCGCTACGATCGCGAAGGCAAGGTGATTGAAACGATTCTTTTCAAGAACGGAGAAGCAATCACAAAGACCAACATAGATTATGAGAAAGCGCTGCGCTGGGTTCGAGAACCGCTCGATTCGGTTCTGGTGAGTACTGAAGTTTTTACGGAAGAGGGTGCGTTGATCGCAGCGGGAAAGGAGCGTATTCATAATCCAGAAGGACTTTCCTGGTTTCAGAATATCGAATTGACCGCGTTGAACACGTTCGCCATTAGCGCGCGTGATGGTGCGCCGCGTCCAGAGGAGGGCATCATGGTAAGCGGATTCGATCTCAATGCCGAACACAATCAACTGCCCGGTCAGCGCACATTGGTAGAATACCGTAAAGAAGGATCGTGGGTTTACTACAAAGACTACTTGAATTGTGAACTAAGCGCTGATAGTATCTTAAATAGAGAGGGGCAGTTCACCTATGGTTATGCCCACTTTGGTTCTGCACTGTACACAAGCGTTTCCTTATACAAGGATCTTCAACTTACGGCCAGTTACGATTCCATTCAGGTGGTTTATTTAGATGATCAGTTGATGGACTTGTTCGGGTTTCAGTCAAATGAGCAAGATCACCTGCGGCTCAGCTACCATGTGCCCCTTTTGCCATTGATCCAAAGTTACCGTCATTTCCAATTTGATCCGGCTTCGGTAAGACAACAAGTCAAGTCGATTTCGTCCTTGAATGAAGCGGGTGAATTAATCGATGTGCGCGTACATTTTGACCGGCAGGAGAAGTTGCTTCGCAAGGAACATTTCTTGGTGCCGTACAGAGAAGATGGTGAAGTTTTAGGGGTGAGGTAAGGATGGATCCGCCAGAAGTGGGGGTTAGCAGCCCCATTTCTCCATGGTCAACACCCCTGATCGAGACTTGATCATGAAGGGTACTTCCTCTAAGGTGCACTTCGGTTCAATGGTGAATCGGTACTTACCGCCAAGGTCAAAATCGGCTTTTGATGTAACGTTGAACGTGTGTTCATACTTGGTGTCTACATTCACCCAATTCACGGGGCCGTTCACAAACTGATGTGGGTCGATCTCCTCTTTGGAACGGGGAATCTCCTTGAAGTCATTGGCAAGCGTGAGGTGGTCATCGTTCGCTAATTCAACGGAGAACTTCCCTTTGAAGTCGCGTGTGGAATGCGGGGAGACATAGAAACTACCACCGTGGAGTTTCATGGTGGTGGTTAACGTGTATTCGTTTCCGGTGGCTTTCTCTAAACTGAATCCAAGGTCATATGGATGATTCAGGGCTGCCTCGCGATCCGCTAGTGGTACATCATACATACTCACCTTTCGCTTAGGAGCGGTTGGCGGCTTTTGATCACAAGCCTGTTGAACAACATGGAATTCAAACGGCTGCTCTGCAGACCGGCCTTCTGCATCTTGTGCGGGCGTCCATCGCGGCATATCGGAGATTACCTGAAGCAGCCGTTCGTCCAACTGCTTATTACCACAAGTCTCAATCATTTGCACCCCTTCTGTTGCTCCTTGTTCATTAACGGTGAAATTCACTACGGGTGGTTTCAACCAACCGATGTTCTTTGCGATATGCGGAACAATGTTCTCTTTCAAGTAGTTTGTCATTGCGCTTTTCCCACCAACAAAAGCAGCTTCCGCGGCCAAGACCTTGCCGGTTGAGGTGCTGGCGAAGACCAAATAAGCTTTCTCAGAGAAGAATACGAGCGGATCTAACCACGGTTCAGCAGGAGTGATGGCCTTGGGCAAACTGAGCGGGTCAAAAATGGCCTGGGGTACATCGGGACTACTTGTTGAACATCCCATGCTAAAAGCGGTGATCAGTATCAGCGTGGTTACGGCGTTGAATTTCATTTTTTCATGAGCTTAGTGCGATATGGCAACAAAGGTGTTTTGCTGGCCTGATCGGGCGGTTCAACGAAGTGTAAATTAATGTAAAATGAGTGTAATTCATTCAAAAACAGCTCTTTGAACCAATAGCTTTGCACCATGATCAGTCGATCAGTTCTTCTTCTGGCCACGTTTTTTCTCGTAGACCTTGGATTTGCAGGCAGGGCTGAACTATCGGTCAAAGAACAACGGCAGGTAGAAGTATCCATGCGCTTGATCGGCCATGAAGTGTTGCTTGCGGTTGGCGATTCTTCTTCACGCGTACTTCCCGTTGAGAAAGAGGGCGATCAGTACAAGATCCGTTTCGGAACTGAATTTGGGTTCAATCCCGATGACCTAGTAGCAAGAATAGACAGTGTCATACACAAAACACGGGTCGCTAAACACTACATCGTTGAATTCGTATCATGCGATTCTAATCTTGTCGTGCATAGTTGGGGAATCACAGGTACCACGGATGATATGATTCCGTGTGGAGGGAGGGTGCAACCCTTGGGGTGTTACGAGCTTTTGGTAACGGTTATGGAACAGGACGGCTCAACCACAATATTGGATTCTGCATTAGATCCAACAGACAACGACCAGGAAGGAAGCCGTGATCGGTCGCTGATCTTCTTGTTTCTCTCGCTTATGGCTTTAACAGGTGTGGTTCTTATTCTTCTGAAACGCAGAGCAAGAAAAGCCCCTCGGCTCGACTCAGGTCTGGTTCAGATCGGTGAATTCCAATTCAACGAACGGAACATGGAGTTATTCATTGCCAATGATCGTATCCGTTTAACGAGTAAGGAATCGAACTTGCTTCAGATCCTTTCTGAGTCAGTTAATAACACGGTGGAGCGGGAGTACCTTTTGGCCAACGTTTGGGGCGACCAAGGAGACTATGTTGGCAGAACCTTAGACGTTTTCATCTCCAAGCTGCGCAAGAAGCTCGAAGCGGATACCAACGTGAGGATCGTTAACATTCGAGGGGTAGGGTATAAGCTTGTTCTGGGCGAATAGCTGTGCAGACAATGGCCGCTAGAGCAGCGCTGCTCCAACTAAAATTTCACGGCAAGGCCTGTACCTAAATGCCAGCCTGATAAAGTCCAATCCAGGCTTTCGAGGATCGCGTTACTGTCCGATGCACTTATTTCATCGTATGTGTAACCGATGTATCCCAGTCGGAAAAGCAAGCCGATATGCTCTCCTAATAGGAGTCGATCCTTAAGGTATATGCTGAACCGACCGCCTGTGCCATCCAGTTCATCGCCGTCTAGGAATTGCCAGCCCACGGCAGAGCCTCCAAACGTGGCTCCTATCATCAGGTCGTTCTTTTCGGATCGGAGCAAGTGGTAATTCACCAAAACGGAAAAATCGATGCTATTGACCCGGTCAGTTGTCTCCGTCGAATCCTCGTTATCAATAAAGTAGTCTACGAAGGCGAGCTCCGCTCCAATACCGATCCGATCGGTAAGACCGTATTCCAAGCTGATGGGAACTATGACGCTAGCCGCATCGTCATCTTCGCTCAAAGTAAATGATCCCCCTGATCCCCCTGATCCCGGTGCCTCAAAAGTCAAGGAAACAGTCGTCTGGTGGATGGCGACACCTACACCAAGGTCCAAGTTCACATTTCCTTTCTGAAATGATTGCCCGAACAGCGTAGCGTGAGCGAATAGAAAACTGAAGCAGAAGAGTAAACACAAATTTTTCATGGATCTGTCTGTTATACCGTGTACTGCAAAATACATCGCTCTCGGATTAACAGAATGACCGTCTAGAAAAGGTTTCAACTAAATGAAAACTCAATACGCCATTTCTACGATCTTCTCTGCATCCTTCGGGCTCAGTGTGCGATGCTCGCCAAGTTCGGTCATACCGTGCTGTTCCAGTCTACGTCCTACCTCTGCTGCCGTACCTGCATACGCATCCGTATAGGCAGATAGCTTCGTTTCGATGCCAATAGACTGATAAAAAGCAGTCGTTCGGGCAATACCCGCTTTAGCTTTTTCTTCCAGTGTACCTTCAGTAACGTTCCATACCCGTTCAGCATACTGTGCCAACTTCTCCTTCTTGGAATCGAAATTGTAGGTGTAGTGGCTTTCTGCGAGAATGGCTAACGTGCGGGCGTGATCTATGCCGTATAACGCAGTAAGCTCGTGGCCCATCATATGGATCGCCCAATCGGTAGGTACGCCTTTTTGGATAAGTCCGTTCAAGGCCATCGTGCAACTCCACATGAAGTTAGAAGCGGCGGTTAGATCTGAAGGATCTTCCATGATCATAGGAGCCACTTCGATCAAGGTCTGAAAAATGCTCTCCGCAAATCGGTCTTGCAGCAGAGCTCCGGCCGGGTAGGTCATGTATTGTTCCAGTACGTGGGTAAAGGCGTCGGCTAGTCCATTAGCGATCTGCCGTTGTGGAATTGACGCCACTACCTGTGGATCGAGGATGGAGAACACAGGGAATAACCCCGGCCCCCCCATGGTTAACTTCTGCTTCGTTTCCTTACGTGTGATCACCGAGCCTGAGTTCATTTCCGATCCCGTGGCGGGCAAGGTCAGCACAGTTCCAAAAGGCATCCCTTCCAGTGTGCGGATCCGTTGCTCCAGAATATCCCATGGCGTTTCGCCCGTATACAACGCTGCCGACGAAAGGAACTTCGTGCCGTCGATCACAGAACCGCCGCCAACAGCAAGTAGGAAGGTGATCTCTTGGGTCTTGATCACCTGCAAAGCTTCCATCAAGATCGCATACTCCGGGTTCGCCGGAATACCACCGAACTCAACCACTTCAAAACCAGTTAAGGCCTTCGTCACCTGCTCGTAGATGCCGTTTTGCTTGATACTGCCACCACCGTATAGCATCAACACCTTCGCATCCGCCGGAATTTCTTCAGCCAGCTTTTTGATCTGACCGGTGCCGAAGAGAATCTTGGTGGGGTTTTGGAATTCAAAGTTTTTCATGGCGTTGGGTTTGATGGGTGCAAAGCTAGGCCGCGATCGTGGAACCATGTTGGCTTTGCTGATCTGATTGAATGTCTACTATACTAGAACTATTCTCAACCGTATCTTATTTTTTTGTGGGTTTAATTGAATGCTAATGGATAATGGTATTTCGGCGTCTCAACGTAGAAGAATTTGCTGTCATAGTTATTCTCTCTGTTGGTTTTGAACCAAAAAAAGAGAGAGAATGAGAGCACGATTTCTTGTCAAATGGTGAGCGGAATGTACCACTCCATGCTATTTAACACTACCTCAACGAGTACATGATCCCACCTGTAATGAACTGGTCATCAATCCCGGATTCTACTCTGGAGTATTCCACAAAAAAAGTTATGTCGCTGAAGTTTCTGTGCATTCCAATGCCATAAACGGCTCCAGCGGATTCTTTTACTTCCTCTATCAACTCACGTTCCGTCTCCACGGTATAATTAACTCCCAAAAGTGGGTAGATACCGGCAAATTTTGTTTCGAAAATGTAATGCCCGATAAAGTCAAAATCGACAATTTCGAATGCATCATTTTTGAAATAAGAATATTCTGGACCGAAGCATATTTTTTCACCAATGTTATAGTACATCCTCAGATTAACACCTACTGACTCAATTTCTATTGAGTAAGGTGCTCCAAGCCCTACCGTGAGTGATCTTTCCTCAAAATGGCAGTGATGCTCAAAAACTTCTTCCTTTCCATCTTCTTCTATTCCCTCTTGTGCTATACCACTTATGGTTGCACA
>CAZPEQ010000168.1:0-5954 GCA_964585605.1 uncultured Weeksellaceae bacterium
ATCTCGGGTCACCGAGAAAGGATACGGGCCAATGTCCTTCATAAGGCGTCTGCTGGTATTGTACTGCACGAGCATGGTTCCGCCTTGTTCCACATACTGCAGCAATACCTTGTTGAAGTGCTTTAACTCTGGATCGGTGTTGTATGCGCGAATACCGGTCACGATTGCATCATAGGCATTCAGTTGATCCAAGGTGGTGTTCTTGGTATCGATAACATCAACGGATAGGCCAAGTTCATTCAATGCGTCAGGAATCAGGTCGCCGGCACCAGGTATGTAGCCTATGCGTTGCGCGTTCACTTTCACATCAAGCGGAACCAACTTCGCTTGTGCCGGGGTGAAGTAGGTCTGTGGCAAGATGTGCTTGTGGTCTATTATGTGCATGCGTTGATCCGCTGTGCCATTAGCTGTTTCTAAGGAAAAATTAGCCATGCCCACTTCGGCATTGCCTCCTTTGGTAAGAACAAAGGAGTGCGTGAGCCGTTCTCCTTTTGCCAGATCGGTAACCGTTTTTAAGTCCTCAGTGGTGCGCCAACCTTTCGGCAGTTCCACTTTAACGGTACCCGAAACGGATTTGGCTATTGCCTCTATTTCTAAACTGATCGTTACTTGTTCCTCTTCAGCGATCACGATATTTTGACTTGGTGTAAGCGACGCTACGGGTGTTACCACCACAGGCCTGATGCGTTCGCCATCAACCCGATCGACCCATTTATGGTAGGCGGGCATTTCTCGTTCTAGGGTGATACCAGCGATCTTAAAACGAGCCTTAGCGGTTAATCGCTGTGCAGCTACAGGCACGGTCATTAACATTGGATCGCTTACGTCGAACAAGGCACCATGCGGATGGGCCAGCCAATAGGGCTGGTCTGTAATGCCATCTGTTGTGAATGGATGATTGATGGTGGTCTTTTCGTTGGTTAGGAGTGCCGGTGGAATAGGCTTGAACGCATCATCATGCGGCAGGTTGACACCCAACAGATCAACCGGAAAATTGGCTCGCGTAAAAAATTCAAAACGGAACTCCGTGTCAGAGTTCACGGGTACCTGATAGTCGTCAGCCAGCAACTCCATAGAGGTAGCGGTAATGCCGATCATCAAAGCTTCCAGTTCTGCTAGCTTGATCGTTCGGTAGTGGCTTTCTGGAAGGTTGCTCATCTCGTTATGCAACAATTCCAATGCGTCCACGATCCGCTCGGGTTTGGCCGGGTCGAACGTGCGAATAAGTTGATCGATCACTTGTCCTACGCCGCCGCCGCCGATAATGCGGGTCCAACTGAGGTCGACACCTTCAAAAATATCATTTCGCTCGGGGCTTACGCCTTTCTCAACGTGGAGGTATTCAATTTGAGAACCTTTTGACTCGGCTGACCCAAAACCTTGACTTTTGTGCATACTGCGACTTCTACCTGCCAACTCGTTGTAGCTGAGACCAAGCAATGGATCGTATTGACCCACGTCCACAGAAACCCATGCTGGATCTGTTCCAACCTTGTCCGGTAAGGTCTTATCCCACCAAGAGCTTCCGTTCCAGAACAAGCGCTTCGTCTTCCAAACACTAAGTCCTTGTTCCAACTGCTCAGGGAATGCACTGGGGTCGGCGGCAAGGTCGAAGGCTTCTAACGCTAAAATGGCGGAGGCTTCGTGATGCCCGTGTCCTGCTCTTCGAGTTGGCGGGAAACGCGTAATGATGACATCAGGCTTGAAATGGCGAATGACCCGCACCATGTCACTCATGACCTCATCCTTGCCCCATTTTTCGAAACTCTCAACGGCTGTCTTGCTGTAACCAAAGTCCACCGCTCGGGTGAAGAATTGTGTTCCTCCGTCTGTACTGCGCGCTTCCAAGAGTTCATTGGTTCGAATGATACCCAAGGGGTCTCCCAATCGTTCACCGATCAAGTTCTGACCACCAGAGCCACGCGTAAGGCTTAAGTAAGCTGTTCTAACATGCGCACCGTTAGAGAGGTAGGAGATCAAACGAGTATTCTCATCATCAGGGTGTGCCGCGATGTACAACACACTGCCCAAGGTGTTCAGCGTTTTTAGCTTGTGAATGATCTCGGAGGAAGTCGGTTGCTCTAGTGGCTTTTGAGCAACTACCACAGCGCTAAGCGCTATTCCGATCACGAGTAATAAGGTCTTCTGAAACATGGCCTCGAATTTACTTCGCCCGCTGCAAAGAACCACGCTACGAAATACTTAATGCACGACGAATCGCTCGACCGATCGGATACTTGATCCGTTCAATTCGACAAGAAAGGTGCCTGCTCCTAGCGCACTGATATCGATCGGCTTCAGTTGATTCTGATCTGCTCCCATGGTGCGAGACTCCTGCAAGACTACCCTACCGGAAAGGTCGATGATGCGAAGATCGACCCTGCCGGATCCTTCCTCGTTCCATGCATGGAGCCTGATATGCAGCAGATCACCTCGGTTCGGGTTAGGAAATAGCGAAACGCGTGGCCGTGGTTCAATGAGGATATTCGTTTCTACCGATCTTGGGGCAGGCCCAGGTAATTGATAACGGATGCATAATTCTGGATTATCTACAGAGCCAGGCGAGAAGTGCATCACGGATCGCTCAGCGGAACCCGTTATGATGAACATCATATTATTGCCATCCTGCCAATCCGATCGGTCAACCAGTTCCTGAACGATCGGAGCTAGATCAGCGGTACGCGTGGTCGCGGATCTATTGCCGGGTTGCCAGGCGAATGGCAATGTCCAATGAACGGAATTCGAGGTTTTCATTCGACTGGAAATGTTGTGGAGATTCCACCCTATCGGTGGTGCGTTCCCGTTGGCTTCACTATGAATGGTGAGCGAATCAACATCCGATGTCGTGTGCTGACTGGCTGCTGTGAACTGGATCCATGCATGCGTGATGACAGCGCCGGCGGGGATGCTGACATCAAAGAAATTCAATCCAGCGGTTTGATCACCGCGCCAGAACCAAGGCGCTTCGCTATCCTTGACCAGGTCAAGATCCCCGGCATTGGCATAGATCTCACCATTTTCGGCCTCTTCTGCGACGGGGCTACCGAGGACGGTTGAACCATCTTGTATATCACTCACGTATGTGCAGACCTCAGCGGAAAGACAATCGTTCAAGCCATTGCATTCACCACAATCGTCCAAGGTCGCATTGCCACCAGGAACGCCAGCGCAATCCCTTGGCAGACAGTTGCACGATGGGTCGAACCCTCCGGAGAGCAGCACTTGACCACTCATGAGCGGGCATGGTGAGCCAGGAAAAGCGGTACCATTTGGAATCCCAAAACAGTCAACTACAGTTGCTGAGGAACGGATCACAATGTGGAGTTTGGCGGCTTTAGATGGATCCATATTCGTCGAGTAGGCTTGTCGTTGACCGCTTCCCGTAATAAAGAACTTCATATCTCCGCCATGAGGTGTCCAACTCAATAGATCCACTACTTCTTGCACGATGGGAGCCAGATTCGGCGTTCGTTGCGCCGGGCCGCTGTCTTCCAGTGTTGCCCAAGGACCGGGTTGCCACTGAACGGTATTGGTGGTGATCGAACCGGAATTCAGTGTCGTGGTCATGGCGTATGGCTGCCAACCGATCGGCGGCGCGTTGCTCACCCTGACACCCGAGATCGTCAAATTACATGGACTGGATCCAGTACCAGCTGCGGTGAATTGGATGTGGGCAGACTCGATAGTTGCGCCGACCGGAATAACCACGTCTTTGAAATGAAGACCAACAATTTGATCACCCCTCCAATTCCATGGACCTTCGCTGTCGAACACGAGGTCGAGCGTTCCTGCATCAGCATACATGTTACCGTTCTCAGCCTCTTCTTGGTCAGGGTCGGGATAGTTACTAAGATTGAAAGTGGATGCGGAGTAATTGAATGGATTGAAGCTAGAGTCGCCGGCACCGCTAGCAGCGTATTTGCGCAGAAAATCCCTTCCCCCCACATAGACCGCGCCATTGCCGTCAGTAAGAATGGCCGTTCCTCCCATGGCTATGTGAGGAAAAGAAGTGTCCAGGCTTCCGTCCGCAAGGTGGCGCGAGAAGTTGCGCCTGCCATCCCTAGGAATGGTTCCTGTTGGTGTATATGCGGCGAATGAGCCTGAAAGATAGAATTCATCGTTCTGTCCTTTTTCCAACGCTACCGTGTTAGGGGTCAATGGGGGAGCGGTCAATCCTGAGATGAACGAGGGATCCACTTGACCATTCGCATGAACGCCAACAAGGCCTACGACCGTGTATGTGTTCGTGAACGGATACGCTGCATTTACGTTGATGATGCCGCTGGAAATGACCAGATCATCATTGGATTGAATGATCACCCGATCGCGACCGATGTTAGAAGAAATGAAGAGGTCGTTCATGGCACTGATGTCCATGTCTACCGAGCCATTCGAGTTCAACTTCAGGATCGAGGAGCCCACGCAAGCAATCGATCCATCCGAATAAACCGCGATATCAGAAACATATCCGGCAGATTGATCCACCTGGAACCCAAGATCCAGGGTCCCATCGCCGTTCAGTCGAGCCAGGCCCGCATTTAAGCTGGTTCCATCGTATGAGGTGAAATGGCCGCCACAGAGGAACTGCCCGTTGGGAAGCGCCTTTATGCTTAGGACCGTGCCATTGAAACCGGTACCGGACATAAAGGATGCGTCAGGACTTCCATCATCGTTTAAGCGAACGATGTGACCCTCAGCTTGGCCGTTGTAAGAGGTGAACTCACCACCGATAATGATCTTCCCGTCATTCTGCACGAGGATATCCCGTCCACCGGGCCCGGAATAACTGCCGAATGAAGGAAAGAGGGGTAGGCCATCGATGCCCCCGGCGTTGACGAAGGAGGGATCCAATGAACCATCTGGTAGCAGCCGCGCAACTCCGTTTATAGCCTGGTTGTTGTAACCCAGAAAATTTCCGGTAATCAGGATGCGAGCCTGGTCATCCAAGGCGATATCCCCAACATATCCGGTGGGGCCGTGAGTATTTAACAAAGGAGCGGTTTGACCTGTGACATGAACTGTGATCAGCAAGGTCGATAGGTGAAGTAGTAGGAGCCTATACATTTTGAATATGATGGATGTGTTAAACAAACATATTTAATTTTTCGACGAAAGCAAATAAAATGACGACAAATGATTGTTTTTTTTCGACTAGATTGCATTTGGGGCCTCTGCGAAGAACAGAGCATTATGCTCCGCTCTTCATGTTTCGGTCAATATCTCACCCTGGCTTGTGATAAGTGGGCGTATCAGATGGGTGCGATTTTAGCCTTGCCGTGTGTTCTTAAAAGCAGGCTTCATTCGAGAAGGGCAGGTGACGGATCGCAACTTCAATGGGAGATTGTACCGTGCCCTTTTTTACTCTGATGCGAAACACTTGCGTTGCCATCGTATTTGATATCTCCAAAGCCTGTTAGGTCAATGCTGATCTCTCCATCGCAATGGACTTGCGCATTGCCATAACCAGATAGATCTACAGCGCATTTTGTAGTTTTGAAATAGGGGGCTTCTACGTTTCCAAAACCAGATAGTGCAACGTCGAATTCGGAGCTACTTCCTTTCAACGTTACATTCCCAAAGCCTGAAAGTCGAACAAGGGTCTTACCGGAAACGGTCAGGTCCCCTTCCACCCCAAAGTTCCCGAATCCGCTTAGATCAAGTCCGAAGTTCTCTAGGTTGTCGAATGAGCCGGTGGTCACGTTCCCGAATCCGGAGATATTGACGGCAGACAGGGTTGGCATCGATATACGCAC
Source organism: uncultured Weeksellaceae bacterium (assembly GCA_964585605.1). Taxonomy (GTDB): domain Bacteria; phylum Bacteroidota; class Bacteroidia; order Flavobacteriales_F; family PHOS-HE28; genus CAZPEQ01. The sequence goes on from CAZPEQ010000168.1 coordinate 5,754, forward strand.
ATTGACGGTGTGCTTTTTCTTCTGCTTTTTTTTGTACTTCTCCTTATCGGATGTGATGATCAGATTGTTTTTGACCACTTTGATCACCAAATGCTCCATGGCTTCGTCTTCGCCCCAAGCAGTGACTTTGAACGGTCCCTGTGTGATCATGACCTCCGCGATGCCTTGTAGAGAGACGGATGTGAAATCGGTCAAGGCATA
>CAZPEQ010000169.1:0-5947 GCA_964585605.1 uncultured Weeksellaceae bacterium
TCACCTTCGAGCCATCCAAAGTACGTCTCGAACATAGCGATTTCGATGTGGTGGGATCCATAGACACCGAAAACGACATGACGCTGGATCTGAAGATCAACGGTACCAAGTCTAATTTCGATATGCTGATCGCTTTCGCACCACACGACCTTGTCCCTGTGCTAGAGCGCTATCAGAATGCGGGTAAGATCTACTTCGATGCGGTGATGCAAGGTCCTTCTTATGATACGATCTTCCCATTCTTTGATGTAAACTTCGGTGCAAGTGAGGCTTACTTAGAGAATGTGGTGAAAGGAAAGAAGATCGATGGCCTAGGTTTCAAGGGGCGCGTAACGAATGGTGAACGCAGACACATACGTACGACGGAATTCCACCTAACGGGTATAACGGCCAACTTAGATGGCGGCAATGTAGATGGATCACTCGTTGTGAAGAATTTCATTGAGCCGGAAGTGGACATGCAGGTCAAGGCTGATTTTGACCTGGAGTTCCTTGCCGATTTTTCGCAGCTCGATGAGATACGTGACGCATCGGGAAAGGTGTCAGGAGATATCCGTTTCCACGACATCATTGACATTGACGATCCGAAGAAGGCGTTGCAAGAATTCAACCAGGCGTACTTCATGGAATTGATCTTGGATGACCTGAACATTGTTACTGATGTGCTACCTGCTCCAGTTGAGGACCTTAATGCGCACTTGGTCATGCAGGGTAAGCGTGCCGAGCTGAAGCAGTTTGAAGTAAAGGTTGGGGCCAGCGACCTTTCGGTTAACGGCTACTTATCCGATCTGCCGGCGGTTGTTCACCATACGGACATTCCCGTTAAAGCGCACATTGATATGGAAGCCAAGCTCATTGACCTAGCGGAGTTAAGCGGCTTTTCTGCTGGTGATACGAGCGGGATTGATGAGCAGCTCGAAGACTTCAGCGTCGGATTCTCTTTTCATTCAAGCGCACAAGCATTCACCGAATCCAAGTACTTGCCCACTGGAGAATTTTTCGTGGACAGCTTTCATGCGCAATTGAAACACTATCCGCACGAGTTGCACGACTTTCACGCCGACATCCTGATTGATGATGAGGACCTGAAGGTGGTGGACTTCACTGGAGAGATCGATGATTCGGACTTTCATCTAGGCGGACTCATACACAACTACGGATTCTGGTTTCAGCCAGAACTGAACGGTGATGTGGACCTCGATCTGAGCCTTGCATCTGACCTACTGCGTTTAGAAGACCTCTTCGCTTATAAGGGCGAGAATCAGGTGCCTGCCGATTACCGGCATGAGGAATTCGATAACCTGGTTGTGCACGCCAACACGAGCATGCACTACCGGGAATCAGCGCTTCACTCCATTGATGTGGATCTCGACAAGTTGAGCGCCAAGATGCATGTGCACCCTATGCGCTTTGAGAATTTCAATGGTCGAATACATTACGAGGATGAGCATATCCTGATCGAAAAACTACACGGGCAAATGGGAAGTACCCGCTTCGATCTTAACATGAACTATTACTTGGGAGAAGATGAGTCTGTCAAGAAAAGAGATAATCATATTGGCTTGAATGCCGGCTACATCGACTTCGATCAACTCACTAATTTCAATCCGTCACCAGCAAAAGTGGACACTTCTGCAGACAATTTGGAGGATGTGGCTGAGCACGCAGAGGCCTTCAATATTTACGAGTTACCATTCACCGACATGACGGTGGATCTAGATATCGAGCATTTCATCTATCACGGTTTGGACCTGCAGCATATTCATGCGCGCTTAAGAACAACACCTGATCATTATTTGTACGTTGATACTGTTCGAATGAAAGCCGCGGGTGGCGATATAAACATGTCTGGCTATTTCAATGGCAGTGATCCAAAGCACATTTACCTGAAGCCGAATTTGACTGTGAAGAATGCGGACATCGACAAGTTGCTGCTCAAATTCGAGAGCCTCGGGCACGATGTAGAATTAACGGAGAACCTGCATGGCGTAGTTTCGGCAACGGCCATTGGGAATATCCGCGTGTACCCAGATCTGGTCCCGGACCTGGACCAAAGCGAACTGCACATGGATGTCATGGTATTGAATGGCAGGTTGGAGGATTACGAACCCATGCTCCTGCTGTCGGACTACATGGGCAATAAGGATCTGACGAACATCCGTTTCGATACCATCACCAACCACATTGATCTCACCCGAGGCACACTTTCCATTCCCAACATGACCATTGAATCCACCTTGGGGCATTACGAGTTATCCGGCACCCACGACCTGGAGCACAATATCGATTACCAAATGCGTATCCCCTGGAAAACCGTGCGGCAGGGAGCACGTAACAAACTATTCGGGGCCAAGAAGGAAGAGGAAGTGGATGCCATCATCGAAAAGGACGCCAGTAAGAAAGTGAACTACCTCAACCTGAAGATCCACGGCACCCTGGACGAATACAAGATCGGCTTGGGGAAGAAGCCGAAACGGTAATCGAGCGTGCAAGCCAATTCTGCAACAAAGAGACTGAAGGGAGATTGCCCGGTAGTAGTATTCGAAGTACATTCGAATCCCAGCATTGATCTGAATTAAGAACAAGTGTCCACTTCAAGTCCAGCAATATGTAGCCGAGCATTGTCATCCTTCATGCTCGGGGTCTTGATGCTTTGCAACGTTTTGGTTGCCCAAGAACAAGAAGCCTCTTCTTCAATGAAAGAGGCTTACCACTCGATCAAGCATATCGACGTTTCAAATGGACTTTCCCAGATGAAGGTCAGCTCGATCCTTGAGGATTCCATTGGCAATGTCTGGGTAGGCACCAGAAACGGGTTGAATAAGATCAATGGTACTGGGATCACTCGCTATTACCAAGAAGATGGGCTTCCCTCCAATCGCATACATGATATACTGTGCCTTTCTCGTGATCGGATCACCGTTCTCACGTCGAAAGGGCTCAGTTTTTTTAACGGGGAAACCTTCTCTAATCATCCTTACGAATTCACGGAGGTCGAGAACAGGCTCATTGACCAAGGGAACGGCCGATTGCTGATCCTATCCTTCTCAGCAATCACCTTATTCGACGGAAAGACCTTCCGGAAAAAGGAGATCCAAACAGACATCAACAACTACTACCTTGACGACACGGGCATACTCTACGTGAGAAGCTTGAATTCGGTGGTTCGGCTCGATACGGCATTGCAAGTCGTAGATAGCACAAAGGCGCAAAGCGATTTCGCTGACTACAGGTTGAGCAACTCATTCTACTACATGGAGTGCCTGAATAACTCCTGCACTGATGTAAGTTTTCGATCACTACTGAACAAGGAAGAGATCCTGGTGATCCGTTCAGCGAGGATCGAACTCAGCGCTTCATGCAGAAGTACCTACCTCATAAGTAAAGAGCAAGTACACTTCCTGAAGGACGCAGGAGAACTCGTTCCCTTTGCAAGTAGGATCGTCAGGCCAACAGCCGTGTTCCTCGATCGGGAAAAGAACTTGTGGATCGGTGGGGAGAATGGTGTCGAGCTGTTCGTTCGATCGCCTTTTGAACGTATATCCGGTTCTGAGGATCAGATTATCTGGGCTATTAATGAAACACAAGATTCCACTATCGTAATGGCCAGTTTTGGGCGCGGGTTATTCGAATATGAACAAGGCGTACTGCGATCGTTGAGCACTAGTGGGCTTTACTTTCCGGTATCTATTAAGAGTGAGACTGGAGGAATCTACTTTTCCAACTCCACAACCTTCGCACATGTGAATGCGGAGTTAGGGATCTCATACCCATACCCTGGACCCGGAATGGCACTTGCCTATGATGAAAGACGAAAGGTGTTGATCGCATCAGGCTTTGGCAAGGTACTGTTCCATCCTGAGGTTGGCCCCCCGGACAGCTTAACGATCGCCGACGGTCTGCACGATCATTATTACATCCAAGATATTGTGGTTGACGGCGACGGAAATTATTGGTTCAGCAGCTACGGTGGGTTGAGCCATTACGATCCAGACAGCAAGAAGATCTCAAACTATACAGCGGCACTGGCCAACCTTCCAGTAGGGCCTGGCGTATTCAGTTCTTACCTCGACGACATAGACAACGTTTGGTTGGGAGGAGAATCGGGATTGATGTTGGTCGTTGACGGTACCCTACAACAAGTTCGGTGCGATGCGCTCCAAGTTCAGATCAAAGGGATCACCTCATTGAATCAGCGGGAGTTGTTGTTGGCCACACGGCAGGAACTCATCGCTTTCGATCGCCAACATTTTCTGAACGACGGAGGGATTAAATTGCGATACCTCAACGCCAAGATGGGTTATACCGGAATCGAACCGGGCTTTACACCTTTCTACAATGCCTCTGATGAAAGGATCTACCTGACCTCATCTACCTCTGTGGATGTTCTTGACCCAAGTAAGGTTCCCACGCACCATTCGAGACCACTTGCTCGCTTCCAGTCCGTGAATGGTGAACGTATTCCTTTCGAACGAAGTACAGCGAGCATCAAGGTCAAAGGAAATAGCAGCCTTGTCCTTGAAGGGGAATCCATTGGTCTTTCTGGCCCGATCACGCTGATGTATAACTTCAAGTTAGACGACAAGGATTGGACCGGATGGCAGGAAAAGAACATCATCGATTTCCAAGGATTGGAGCATGGTGACCATATCGTTCAGCTGGCGGTTGGCCCTTACGGCGACCTCTCTCCACAATATTTGGATCGACTAACCATCAACATTCACCTCCCGTTCCACAAGCGTAGCAATTTCCCCGCTTTGGTGATCGCGGCACTCAGCATTTTGGCATTGCTCGCACTTCTGCTGTTCATACGAGCCTTGATCAGAAAAAGAAGATATGTACGACAGCTTGGTGAATCCCGCTACCTACGCTCGCAACTTCTACTTTCCCAAATGAGCCCGCATTTCATTTTCAATGTGCTCTCTAGTATACAGCACAAGATCCTGTTCGGAAGTAAGGCTGAAGCGAACGAAAAACTAGTCGACTTGTCGAATATGATGCGGAATTACCTCGACGTTTCGTACAGGAGCAACAACCCGAGCAATGTAGTGGAGTACGAGATACCCTTGTCGAAAGAGATAGAGCTGCTCGAAACCTACCTGCAATTTGAGAAGGGGAATAGCAACGGACATTTCGACTATCAGATCACGCTTGACGATGGACTTGCCGCTGAATTGGAGATGCTTCCTCCGATGCTTATTCAACCCTACGTTGAGAATGCCGTGAAGCATGGTGTGCTGCCGAAGGAGAACGGTGGATTCATCAAGGTGACCTTCGAAGCAAGAGAATCATCGCTGATATGTATAGTGCAGGACAACGGTTTGGGCTATGACACTTCCGATGTGCAGAAGAATTCGGAAAAAGAACGATCTTCGTACGGCATGCGCATTACAGATGAGCGGATCGAGTTGCTTAACCAATTGGGGTACGCTATTGCGGTAAATGTCTATTCACAGATAGGGGAAGGCACACAGGTAAGGTTGACTATTAATACCAGTTGAATGAGACTTCGGACCATCATAGTGGAAGATTCAAAAGAGCTGGCAGAAACGGTGTCGCATCTGCTTGAACATTCTTCGGCGGACATTGATCTGCTTGGTATCGCTGATAACCTCAAAGCGGCAGGCGAGCTGATCCGCAACGAAGAGATCGATCTGGCCTTACTGGATATCCAACTAAAGGAAGACAATGTATTCAAACTCTTGGAGGAGCTGAAAGCGGAAGACCGGATCAACTTCGATATCGTATTCATCACAGCTCATTCTAGTTTTGAGAACGCCGTTCGAGCGATCCAATACGCCTGCATCGACTTCATTTCCAAACCTGTTTCTCAGGAAGTGCTTGACACCTGTCTGGCGAAAGTGACTGAGCGTGCTGAGAATCGTCAGCCGAAAGATCAGCGCGTTGATGTGCTGCTCGAGATGCTGAGTTCCAACTTCAGCAAGCC
>CAZPEQ010000170.1:0-5895 GCA_964585605.1 uncultured Weeksellaceae bacterium
ATGTTCGCTGTATCCCAGAATGCGGTGGTACTGTTCAACGCCAAGGGTATCATCTTAGATGTAAATCCTGCTATGATTGAATTGCTCGGTTATCCTGCTGTCGAATTCAAATACTTGGGTATGGGGGATTTGATGATCGACGCCGAAAGTCTATTCAATAATACCGTCAATGACCTGATCGACCCACGCCCCTTCCCTTTACTCCTAAAGCGACAAGATGGTAGATTGTTGAACTGCGAAATAGCTGCAAAACATATCAGCAACAACCAAAATGGTGTTGCCAACTACCAAGCGGTCATACTTGGTCACACCGTTGTCAGTCATAAATTGACAGGCTCTTAGTCTTAAGATCAGGCGTTCTTGAGCCGCATTCGGATACCCTTACCTGAGTTATCAACAATTGTTAAAAACCTTTGTTAATAAATATCAGTGACTATCTTTCCTCTCCCACAGCCGAATAAATCGGCCTCACATCTCGATGAACTACTCTCACTGGACGGCCGGCCAAACTGGTCATGTGTCGACGCATGTATTCGAACCTATTATCATCGATAGCGATTCGGCAGACACATACACGGCAATCGCGTTGTTACTGGAATCTGACCCTTGTATTGAGGTACTCGATACGATCAGATGTCAAGTGCATGAACTGATCAAATCTCGAAATCCCGGCAAAACGCTTTCTGAGGAAGAGATCAAGGCCTTAACGACAACCCACTTTGGCGATGCGACTTCCACCGAATTTGGTACGTGGTTCTATTACCCTTGGGCTAAAAAAGTAGTTCACCTGTTACCGAAGGAAGAGTTCATTGAGCTTCGAACGAACAGGAATAGAAATAAGATAACGTTACAAGAACAGCAACGGCTCAGTTCGGCTAGTATTGGCATTGTAGGGCTTTCCGTAGGGCGAGCCATTGCCCTTACTGCAGCCCAAGAGCGTATCTGCGGGGAGATTCGCCTAGCCGATTTCGACCACTTGGAACTCAGTAATCTGAACCGACTGAGGGCAAGCGTATTCGACATAGAACAGAACAAGGCCGTTCTGACAGCTCGTGCCATTGCCGAATTAGACCCTTATATCAAAGTCCGCTGTTTTACCGATGGGTTGAAAGAGGAGAATATGGATGCTTTCTTCCTTCACGATAGGAAACTAGACATATTCATAGAGGAGTGTGACGGGTTGGACATGAAGATCAAAGCCCGAATACGGGCAAAAGAACTAGGTATACCGGTTGTTATGGACACCAACGACCGCGGCATGCTTGATGTGGAGCGGTTCGATTTAGAACCGGATCGCCCTCTTCTGCACGGTAAGATCAGCGGCTTGGACCTAACTACACTAAAGCCCAAGATGACAACCGATGAGAAGGTTCCTTTTGTGGCCTCAATACTAGGCATAGATCAAATGAGCTCACGTATGAAAGCGAGTTTGATGGAGGTTGACCAGACAATCAAATCGTGGCCGCAACTCGCTTCTTCCGTATCACTTGGAGCAGCGCTATGCACCAACATATGCCGCCGCATACTACTTGACCAGCACACGACTAGTGGACGATGGCTCACTGATCTAGAAGAGCTGATACCAACTGCTGAGCCTCTGGTCAATGAAAAGCTGAACATTGCTAAAATGACCCGGGCACAGCCTTTGACAACGGTCGCTATGCATACTCGCGCATCGCAGTATCTAGATACAACAACACCGCCATCTGAATATCCGCTAAGTTCAAAGGATTGCAAACACTTAGTCAAAGCGGCCATGCAATCGCCCTCAGGAGGCAACAGTCAGCCTTGGCATTTTCTGCAATGGCAAGGACATCTATTCCTTTTCCTTGACCCCGTTCGTTCCTTCAGTACAATAGACCCCGGCAGACGCTACGCTTATTTCGCACTTGGTGCATGTTTAGAGAATATCCGGATCGCTGCATCTGCGTGGCAGAAAGGCATTCGTATCAACATGCAGCCACAAGCTACCGATGGGTTGGTAGCAGTAATAACAGGTGGACCTAAGACATTAAGTCGATCATCGGTCCTACTTCCCTTTCTTCATACGCGATGTACCAACAGAAAGAAAGGCAATGCCTTGCCCCTGCCACCAGCGATAGCTGAAGGCTTATCAAAGCTGGATCAACCGGCTAATACAAATCTCTCTTTAATCACAGATAAGAGCAAGATCGAACAAATTGCCCGGTTATGTGGGCAGGCTGAAAAAATTCGCATGCTGAACACTACATGTCATTGGGACATGTTTGAGCGTGAAATGAGGTGGACCAAGGAACAAACGGAAGCTACTGAAGACGGCGTTGATCTGCGAACCTTAGAGCTTTCCTTCTCTGACCACACGGGCTTAAAAGTTGCCCGTGACCAGAAGGCCATGCAGCTGGTCAAACAATGGAATGGTGGTGGAGCCCTAGAAGAACTAACCGAGAAAATCACCAAAACTTCATCAGCGATAGGTGTTATTTCTATTCCCAATACGGAGATTGCTCATGCAATAGCAGCAGGATCTTTACTACAACGATTTTGGTTGCAATGCACGCGTGTTGGCATTGCTGTACAACCTATATCTGCTCCAGCATTCATGGGTTTACACCATCTACATGACGAACAGCAAGTGCTAAGCCCCGCAGAACATGCTGACGCAGCTCAGGTCTACGATTCATTGCGAGCGTTAATGGATACCACTCAGAATACCCTGCCTTTCTTCCTCCTCAGGTTGAGCTATGCAGAAGCCCCTACCGTGCGCAGTCTGCGACGGCCGATCAACAAACACCTCACCACCCTTCAAACCTCCCACGACCATGACAACCCTGAACTACTTGACAATTCGTTCCTTTCGAGCACCTCATGAACCTAAGACCACAAAAGAGTACTTAATCGCTCATAGCAAGGTACTAGCAGGAATAGGTGTGGATCATGCCTTTCGAAAAAATGAACGCTGGACGAAAGATCCAGATTCCATTATTGTTGTAGCAACCACTTTCGGCAATAGGCTTATCGGCGGTATTAGATTACAGCTGCACAAAGACAAAGAACCGCTGGGTATGTTGACTAGCATTCAGTTAATGGATCCCAAAGTCGTCCCGATGTTCGATGCTTGGGCTCGCCGTGGCTTAGGTGAACTTTGTGGACTCTGGGTACTTCCGGAATTCACAGGGCACGGTATTGCCCGGCAACTACTCATCGCCGCTGTATCCTTAGCAGATCAATGTCCAATGAACACGCTAGTGAGTTTTGGTGCAGAATACACGACGCGGGCAATACTGAATACGGGCTTCCAAACGATAGATGTACTTGGCAAGAATGGCGTCTTTGATTTCCCAAAACCAGGTCGGCAAAGTCATGCATTGGTGAATAAGCATATCAACACCTGTGCATTGGCACCGTCGGACTTCAAAGCACAACTCTTAGCGTTGCGTTCCAATGGATATATGACCTTGCGAGGATCGTCGCTAACAGGTGTTCCTTCCATCCAATTCAAGTTAGATCGAGCAGAACGTGTTGTTGGGGATCGATTCAAGCTAAAACGTGCTAACGTAAGTTAGTTACTTGTAACCTTATCGAATGCGGTGGCGTATTGGAAGATCCCATGAAGTACCTCACACGACTCACTCTTCATGTGCTCTGTATTATCCTAATTGGCCTTCAGAGCACGTATGCAACCGATATATCTACCTTCAGTTCGCATGAAGAACAAATCATCGTTGATGATTTAGAATTACTGAACGACCCAACGTGCGCCCTAAGTATCAGGGACGCAATCGAGAGTCAATCATTCGCGCACCTACCCACGGGAATACCGAACTTGGGGATTGACCCTTCGGCGAATTGGCTCAGATTTAACCTGAATAATAAGTCTGGCTTAGATAACCTGGTCGTACGGTTAGGGCACCATGAGATAGACGAGCTAGATCTTTATTTGGTCGGTTCAGATGGAACATACCCTATTGGATCCTCCGGGCAATTGCGACGGAACAGTAGGAACGAAACCTACGGCTTGACGTTTGATCTGCCTTTGCCTTCTGGTGACGATGCAACTATTTACATGCGGGTCCGCAGTTTCAAGCAAATGCATTTACCTATTTACGTAGGTGCGCCAGAAGCTCTACTATCGAACGCTTCCAAACGTGAATTCCTTGCAGGAGGTCTTTTGGCCATAATCGTGGTCATGGCACTTTACAACTTGTTCATCTTCTTCTCAACCCGTGATCAGAGTTACCTCTGGTATGTATTAACCATTGCTTGTACAGGCCTTGCCCAACTTACACTACTCGGCTACGGTCAAAGTTTATTAGTCGATTACCCCTGGCTTGCGGCCCGAATATCCCGGGTATTCGTACTCCTCGGCATTGGGATGGGTATCCAATTCGCGAGGTGTTTTATTGGAAGTAACGGTTTATCTAAAGTCTATAAAACCATCGCTCAGGTCTTTTACTTCGCTATCGGAGCTTGTTTGGTGACCTTCCTTTTGATTGACCCTGTCCTTGGGTTCAAAGCCTCCAACGCCATATCGGGCATGAGTGCTGTATACCTACTCTCCTACGTTGTTGCAGCTATCCGAAAAGACAACCCTCAAGCCAAGTTTTTCCTACTGGCGTGGGCGCCTTTCTTGATAGGCGTAATTCTTTTCGTAATGAAAGATGAGGGCGTGCTCCCTTACACTGATCTAACCGTATTTGCGATGCCGGTTGGTGCCGCTCTAGAAACAATTCTGCTCTCCTTTGGTCTAGCTGAGAAAATCAGGCAGCTCCGTATTCAAAAAGAAGCCTCGCAAAAAGAAGCGCTTAAGCAAGCAAAAGAAAATGAGCAATTGATCAAGACGCAGAATATGGTCTTGGAGATCAAAGTGAACGAAAGAACAGCCGAATTGCGTAAGACCAACGAGGAATTAAAGATGACGCAGAGCCAACTTGTAGATGCCGAGAAAATGGCTTCCTTAGGTCAACTGACAGCGGGCATTGCACATGAGATCAACAACCCGATCAACTTCATTACAAGTAATATTCCTCCGCTTCAGCGTGACTTGAATGAACTGATCGAGCTTTACACAGAACAAAAGTCTCATATTGAAACGCTTGAAGATGATCGCTCCAAAGAACTAATTGCAACGGCCGAAGATTACGATATCGAATTCACTATTGAAGAGTTGGAAGAGATAATCGGCAGTATTGATCAAGGAGCCAAACGAACAGTAGAGATCGTTCGAGGTCTTCGAAACTTCAGCCGACTAGATGAAGACGACTCAAAATTAGCCGACGTCAACGATGGTATTCGCAGCACCTTAGGCTTCCTTCCTCCAGAGTTAAAAACCAACGTTGAGGTAAAGCAAACCCTAGAGGATATTGGCGAGATCGAGTGCTTACCTGGAAAATTGAACCAATTGATACTCAACCTAGTCACCAACGCTATCCAAGCGACAAAAAGCAAATTTGGAGCGGAACCCGGAGGGGTTGTTGAGGTGATCAGTAAGCGAGTTGACGACGACTTTGTACTACAAGTAAAAGACAATGGGTGTGGGATGTCCGACAAGGTGAAAGAGAAAGTCTTTGAGCCCTTCTTCACAACAAAAGATGTGGGAGAAGGAACAGGACTTGGCCTGTCGATCAGTCACGGCATTGCCGAATCCCATGGAGGATCTTTCGAGGTGGAGAGTGAGATAAAAGTGGGAACGACGTTTACACTGACCTTCCCAATCAATTTAGAAACACTAAAACAAGCCGCATGAACAAGCAAAAGATCCGAACGTTGTTCGTTGACGATGAACAGGACAACTTAACCGCGTATAAACGAAATTACCGCAGAGACCTGAATGTATTTCAAGCTGTTGGCGCAGAAGAAGCCTTCACCATTTTGGCAGAAGAGACCATTGATGTAATCGTTTCTGACCAACGTATGCCC
>CAZPEQ010000171.1:0-5877 GCA_964585605.1 uncultured Weeksellaceae bacterium
ATGGCTACTTCCGTGGATCGGGTTAAACCGGTTTCACCAAGCATCTTGATGTAACCGTAAGAAATGAGCAAGATCAACGCACTGCCCCAAGGTGCAGCGCTTAAAGCAGGTATGGCTTTTTCAGTAGATATCGCTGCAAGTGGGTGGCCAGGAAGGAAAGGGGCAAGTTCCTTGGTACAGCAGATCGGGCCCATACCCGGGCCACCGCCACCATGAGGAATAGCAAAAGTCTTATGCAGGTTCAGGTGGCACACATCAGCACCAATGGCACCGGGGCTGGTCAATCCAACCTGCGCGTTCATATTGGCACCATCCATATAGACAAGGCCGCCATGCGTGTGAACGATCCTTGTTACTTCTTTGATGCTCTCTTCAAAAACGCCGTGGGTACTAGGGTAGGTTACCATAAGCCCAGCGAGTTCATTGCTATGTTTTTCCACTTTCGCGCGCAGATCGGCTACGTCAATATTGCCTAAGTCATCGCATTTCACCACAACTACTTTCATTCCAGCCATTACTGCGGATGCTGGATTTGTGCCATGCGCAGACTGAGGTATAAGCACGATCACACGTTGATCAGCACCGTCAGCAATGTGCTTTTGGCGAATCACCATTAGGCCGGCAAATTCACCTTGAGCGCCTGAGTTAGGCTGCAAAGAAACGCCGGGTAAACGGGTGATCTTGCCAAGCAGGTCCGTCAACTCCTTGAACATGTGCTGATAACCCTGCGTGCGTTCAGGAGCGCTGAATGGATGTTGGTTTGCAAACCCTTCCATGGTGATAGGAATCAAGGTGCTCGCGGCATTTAGCTTCATCGTGCAGCTACCAAGCGGAATCATACCATGGGTTAACGATAGATCCTTGTTCTCTAGGCGTTTCATATAACGCATCAGCTCGCTTTCCGTGTGGTAGGTATTGAATACAGGATGATCCAATATCTCATCGGCACGCAACAGTTCGCTAGGGATATGAACAGCATCAGGAATTTGAACAGTCGCACCGACTTTCCCATTTGCTTCGGCGAGCACATTGACTAAATCTTGAATGACCGTTAGGTCGATGACTTCATTCAGGCTGATTCCAATTCGATCCCCTTCACGATATACCTCAATATCTTTTGATGCCAAATTTTTCTTGATCTGATCGCTGTTAGCACCAGCAGGTAACTTGACCGTAATGGTGTCAAACCAAGATTGATTGACAACCTCATACCCGACTTCACGCAATGCGATTGCTGCCGCATTGGTTTTGGCATGTATCACTTCGGCGATCGCTCGCAATCCCAGTGGGCCATGATAAACCGCATACATACCGGCCATAACGGCCAACAATGCTTGAGCAGTGCATATGTTGCTTGTGGCCCGGTCACGCCTGATGTGCTGCTCACGGGTCTGCAGCGCCATGCGATAGCCGTTGTTGCCATGACGGTCAACGGAAACGCCAATGATCCTTCCTGGTATCAATCGCTTGAAATCTTCGGTAGTAGAGAAGAACGCGGCATGCGGCCCTCCATAACCCATAGGTACGCCGAATCGTTGCGAACTGCCCACGGCTATATCAGCACCCCAATGCCCTGGAGGCGTCAACAGCGTTAGGGCCATAAGGTCCGTTGCAACTGCTACTCTAACGCCCGCCTCTTTGGCACCAGCGATCAACGGCTTCAAGCCACTGATCGAACCATTTTTTCCTGGGTATTGGAAAAATGCACCGAAGTGATCTGCACTTGGCACGAAAGCAGCCTCATCTCCTATTTCTAACTCGATGGATTGAGGTATGGCCCTTGACTGAAGTACAGCTAAAGTTTGGGGATATACGTTTTCGCTAACGAAAAATTTCTTGATTCCGTTCTTGGCTTGCTCCCTTGATCGCGCATTGAAGAGCATGAGCATAGCTTCCGCGGCTGCAGTGCCTTCATCCAAAAGTGAGGCATTGGCTATAGGCAATCCGGTAAGGCTACTTACCATGGTTTGGAAATTCAGCAAAGCTTCTAGGCGGCCTTGTGATATTTCAGCTTGGTAAGGAGTGTATGCAGTGTACCAGCCTGGGTTCTGCAGAATATTTCTGAGGATTGGTGCCGGAACAAGGGTGTCGTAATAACCCAACCCAATGAACGAATGGGTGTGCTTGTTCTGTTCAGCTAAGGAAGTCATTTGGTTTAAATGTTCCTGTTCGCACAAGCCGTCCCCAATTCCCATTTCACCAGTCGATCTGATATCTGGTGGTATGGTTTTATCAATAAGCTCTTGAAGAGATGAAACTCCAATCTTCTCAAGCATAGAATGGACCTCTTGCGAAGAAGGGCCAACGTGCCGGTCAGAGAATTTGTGATGTGCCATTTGCTAGGTACTTATCAAGTGCGTGCTTACCTCTTCAAAAGAGGGGTGCAAATATAGGCCTGTGGTGAACGTTGTAGGCGCTTTGCATTGATAACAGGTCACGCGCTGCGGCTGTTCAGGTATCCTATCTTTGACCGATGCGCTATTTCGTTTTCGCCGTATTCATCTTAGTGATAAGTACAGTACACGCTCAGGACAACTCAGACCGTATCCTATTGATGAATGGTCGGGTGATTAATGCCCGCGTTTTGGGCCAAAGCACCTTAGGTATCCGCTATCAGCTATTAACGCGGAAGAACGTGCTCAAAGAATATGAAGAAGCTACTGTAGATGTATTTTCAGTCACGGATAGCCTGGGTAAGGAACAGGTTTGGTATTTTCATGACCCTAAGTATGGTAATGATTTGACCGTGAGTCAAATGCGCTCATTTATCAAGGGGGAGCAAGATGCGCGAATTGGCTATAAACCTTTTTGGACAACTGTAGGCGGTTTTGTGTTTGGTTCGGCGACAACGTTGTTTTTTGAGACCGAGTTGATCTCGTTTACACTTCCACCTATCTACGCGGGTATAATGGCTTTACCGCGGGTGCATGTAACACCCGGTTCGGTCAGAGATCTCGGCATGTTGGGGAATGATGATTATGCTTATGGCTATTCTCAAGTGGGAAGATCAAAGCGAGTCTTGCGCGGCTTATTGGCCACTTTTGCCGGGGTGGCCGTAGGACTCACGGTGAACGAATTCAGGCCGAATACTTTATGATAGGAAGGCTGGTCAGAGGTCTGGTGTTCAGTAACAGTTGGATCGGGCTGGCTTGTCTTGCACAAATCGCATATTCTTTCTTATTAATAGGATTAGAGCCTGATGTAGACGTTATGCTCTTTGCGGGTTTCAGCACAATAGCGGTCTACAATTGGCAACGGTTAGTTCGGGTGAGTGGCCAAGTACCAGAGGTTCATTCCGAACGGCATCATTGGATAGAGCAGAATAGGAGTTGG
Source organism: uncultured Weeksellaceae bacterium (assembly GCA_964585605.1). Taxonomy (GTDB): domain Bacteria; phylum Bacteroidota; class Bacteroidia; order Flavobacteriales_F; family PHOS-HE28; genus CAZPEQ01. Next base: position 3,334 of record CAZPEQ010000171.1, read on the forward strand.
CTCTGGACATTGACGGGAACCGCGTTGATTGGTTCTGTGTATTTCTTAGTGCAATTGTCCCGAGGTTTCCAGCTAGCGGTGGCTTTTTTAGGTGTCATTACGTTTTTTTATACCCTGCCATGGTTCAGCGGAACATCCCGCAAAGGGCTTCGGGAATTGCCCTATGTAAAAGTTTTCTTGATTGCGCTCTGCTGGGCGGGGTTAACGGCGTTCTTCCCTTTGCTGGAAGAAGGTGCTGTTGGATGGCATATTGCCTTGCTGGTCGCTACAGAACGCTTCTTTTTCATTTTGGCCATTACCATACCCTTTGATGTCCGGGACTTACCATTTGATAATGCGGAGAAAAAGACCATTCCTCAACTATTCGGGGTACCCAAAGCGCTCAATTATGCAACAGATGCACTGGTGATCGCATTCATTTTGATCGTGATGATCCTGCGTACCTATGATGTACACTGGTCCAAGTGGGTTGCGCTTCTGATAGGTTATGGAATTACGGCGCTACTGATCCGCAAGTCATCGTTAAAGCGTGAGGAGTTATACTTTACCGGGCTATTGGATGGAATCATGATACTGATTCCCTGCCTGCTGCTCGTTGTTGATCTGCTATTCCACTGATTATAGGTTCTGTTACATTTGCTCGATACCATGAAATTTCAAAATTCACGGCAATTTGCCGAACAACTTGATGGGCAAGATGAGCTTGCGCAATTTCGGGATCGGTTCATTTTTCCGCAGCATGCAGGCCATGACGCTATTTATTTCTGTGGGAATAGTTTGGGTTTGCAGCCCAAGGCTGCTGCGCAAGCCCTAAAGACCGAGCTTGATGATTGGGCAACGTATGCTGTTGAAGGGCATTTCCATGCGAAGAACCCTTGGTACGGCTATCACGAAATGTTCGCAGCAAGCAGTGCTCAATTAATAGGTGCCAAGCCAGAAGAGGTCGTGCTCATGAACGGGTTAACGACTAACCTGCATTTGCTCATGGCTTCTTTCTATAGACCTCAGGGCAAGAGAGTGAAAATCCTGTGTGAGGCTAAAGCGTTCCCCAGCGATCAATATGCATTGGCTTCTCAGGCGCGCTTTCATGGCCATGATCCGGATCAGGTTGTGGTTGAGGTTGCACCGCGCGAGGGTGAGCAGACCATTCGCATGGAAGATGTCCTTTTTCAGATCGATAGCTTAGGAGATGAACTTGCCATGGTGATGATCGGTGCAGTCAACTATTTCTCAGGTCAGTTTTTCGATCTTGGAGCGATCACCAAAGCGGGCCATGCAGTTGGCGCTCTTGTTGGTTTTGACCTAGCACATGCGGCAGGTAATATGCCCATGAACCTGCATGACGATGCGGTGGATTTTGCCGCATGGTGTTCCTATAAATACTTGAATGCAGGCCCCGGAAGCGTAGCGGGCTGCTTTGTGCATGAAAAACACTTGAGCGATGCTTCCATACCGCGGTTTGAAGGGTGGTGGGGCCATGACAAAGAGGAGCGCTTCAAGATGGATCGTAAGTTCAAACCAATGCTCACCGCAGAAGCATGGCAACTCAGCAATGCGCCGGTCTTTGCGATGGCGGTACTACGTGCCTCGTTGGACTTATTCGATGAAGCGCGTATGGATAGGCTGCGAAAGAAGAGTATGGAACTGGTCGCTTACCTTGAATTTATTGTGGACGACATCGCCCAAACGACTGACGCCCAGTTGGAGATCATTACACCGAGAGACCCTGCGCAACGGGGATCGCAACTTTCCGTTGTGGCACATGGCCGTGGCAAGCAGGTTTTTGATGAATTAATGGATGCAGGGGTTTTTATTGATTGGCGTGAACCGAACGTTATGCGCATGGCCGCGGTTCCTATGTATAACACATTCGCAGATGTTCAACGCTTTGGAGAAATATTGAAAAGCATCTTGGCTAAATGAAAAAAGTCACCATAGTCGGTGCAGGCCTGTGTGGCTCACTACTGGCTGTTCTATTGGCAAAAAGAGGACATCAGGTTGATGTCTTTGAACGACGCAGCGATCCTCGAAAAAATGTGATCGATGGTGGCCGGTCGATAAACTTGGTTGTCAGTCATCGAGGTTGGACAGCATTGAAAGCTGCGGGGGTAGAAGAACGCGTGCGTGCCATCACCGTGCCTGTTTATGGGCGTATGATGCATGACCGTAAGGGCAACACAAATCATCAGGCATATGCCGCAGATGGGCAAGCGATACACTCCATATCAAGGGGGAGATTGAACGAAGAATTGATCAGTGCTGCAGAAGCATTTGAGCATGTTACCGTGCACTTTGGATACAAGTGTGTGAATGTGGATCTGGACACAGCTACATGCACTTTTGTGGATGAAAATGGAAGCACACTTCTACAAGAAGCGGACTTGGTTGCTGGCGGAGACGGAGCGTTCAGCGCTGTTCGAAAGCGTATGTTGGGAAGAAGGTTGAACTTTTCGCAACACTACATCGAGCATGATTACAAGGAATTGTTAATTCCTTCTATGCCGGATGGAGCGCCACAAATGGATCCGCAGGCCCTACATATTT
>CAZPEQ010000172.1:0-5866 GCA_964585605.1 uncultured Weeksellaceae bacterium
GGTTTGCGCTTGAGAGGATATAAGCGCGTATAGTGATGCAACCAGGAAAACAGCCCTGGCAAAGGTCGACGTGTGTGTGTTCATTGTTGCTGTGGGTTTGAAGTCAGCAATGAATAAGCACTTTACAAACACATAAACAGGCCTGTTCAGCGTTTATTCGATGTCAAATATGGGTCAAGAAACCACATAAGTCAACCGATCGTGAAAAACTCGGTCTTCTCTATAGCATTCGCCTTAAGGGTATCCGGAGGTTAAGAACCAACAAGCGACCCGATATAGGGCGTGAACGTTCGGAATAAAGGCGTGAGCGTATTAAGCCAATGTCCTCGCTACCTCGATCTCTTCGAAGGCTTCAATGTGGTCACCCACTTTAACGTCGTTGAACTTCTCCACGTTCAAACCACATTCGTAGTTGGTACCCACTTCTTTGACGTCGTCTTTGAAACGCTTCAAGGAACCTAGATCGCCTGTGTAGATCACGATACCCTCTCGGATAACGCGGATCTTGTTGTTACGTGTGATCTTGCCGTCGATGACCATGCAACCTGCAACGGTACCCACTTTGCTGACTTTGAAGGTTTCCCGGATCTCAGCTGTACCAACTACTTTCTCTTTCAATTCAGGAGAAAGCATGCCTTCCATTGCGGTCTTGATCTCTTCGATCGCTTGGTAGATGATGGAGTAGAGTCTGATATCGATCTCTTCGTTCTCAGCCAGCTTACGCGCGCCTGGCGTTGGGCGTACTTGGAAACCGATGATGATCGCATCTGAAGCGGTTGCCAAGAGTACATCACTCTCTGCAATTGGTCCAACCGCCCGGTGGATCACATTGACCTTGATGTTCTCGGTACTCAATTTGAGTAAGGAGTCAGTTAATGCTTCAACCGACCCATCCACATCACCTTTCACGATGATGTTCAACTCCTGGAAGTCTCCAATGGCCAAACGGCGGCCGATCTCGTCCAGCGTGATGTGCTTGGTGGTTCGGATGCCCTGCTCACGCTGCAGTTGTTGACGACGTGTGGCGATGTTCCTCGCTTCACGCTCGTCTTCCATAACGTTGAAACGGTCACCCGCAGTTGCCGCACCATCTAGTCCTAAAATAGAAACTGGTGTAGCTGGTCCTGCTTCATCAACAGCTGCTCCTCGCTCATTGAACATGGCTCGAACACGACCGCTGTACTGACCAGCGATCAGGACATCTCCTTTATTAAGGGTGCCAGACTCAATTAGCAGGGTAGTAACGAATCCACGACCGTGCTCCATGGTACTCTCGATCACTACTCCTGTTCCCCGTTTACCAGGATCCGCTTTTAGTTCCAGGAGTTCGGCTTCAAGAATGACTTTTTCGAGCAGTTTATCTATGTTCTTACCGAATTTGGCCGAGACTTCTTGTACTTGGTGCTTACCTCCCCAATCCTCAGTAAGGATGTTCATTTGGGACAATTCTTCACGGATCTTATCTGCATTCGCGCCATCCTTGTCCATCTTGTTCAAGGCAAAGATCATTGGTACACCAGCAGCTTGAGCGTGATTGATCGCCTCCTTTGTTTGAGGCATGACATTATCATCCGCAGCGATCACAATGATCGCAATATCGGTTACCTGTGCACCCCGAGCACGCATGGCTGTAAAGGCTTCGTGACCCGGTGTATCTAGGAAAGTAATGGTCTTACCCCCTTCTACCTGAACACTATACGCCCCAATGTGCTGTGTGATGCCACCAGCCTCGCCAGCGATCACATTGGCTTTACGCACGTAGTCCAATAAGGAGGTCTTACCATGGTCAACGTGACCCATGACCGTTACGATCGGCGGACGCGCAGTAACGCGGTCGGGGTTATCCTCCTCTTCAATGATAACGTCAGTCACTTCGGCACTGACAAATTCTACTTTGTAGCCGAACTCTTCGCAGATGACCGAGAGTGATTCCGCATCCAGACGCTGGTTGATGGAAACCATGAGGCCCAACGTCATACACGCGCTGATGACCTCGTTCACTTGAACATCCATCATGGAAGCTAGTTCTGATGCCGTAACGAATTCCGTTACTTTCAGAATCTGCCCTTCTTCTGCGCGTCTCTTCTTCTCATCTTCGAGCTGCATAGCACGCATTTCGCGCTTGTCCCGACGGTTTTTAGAGCCTCGACTTTTACCCCCCTTGGTCAATCTGGCCAGGGTTTGTGCGATCTTTTTCTGTACCGCTTTCTCATCAACGGCTTCACCGGGCTTACCTGGGCGGCCAGGGCGACCTCCTCGTTGTCCTCCACCGGTATGCTGCTGTTTAGCAGCCTTATCGATATCAACCTTGGGCTTGACAATACGCTTACGTCGTTTGCGCCCCGCTTCCTTGCTTTCTTTGGTCGGTTTTGGTGTTTCCTTTGGCAATTCGATCTTACCAAGGACTTTAACACCTTCTAATTTCTCCGCCTCCGCTTTAATGGTTTCCGTTTCCGGCTTGGTGGTTTCTTTCGCCACAGGTGCGGCGACTTTAGGCGTTTCTGCAGGCGTTTCCTTTGCCGCTTCTTTCTTAGGCGTTTCTGGCTCGGCTGCTGCAGGTGTAGCTGCTGAATCCGCCGCTGCAGGCTTCTTCGGTGTTAGATCGATCTTATCTACCACCTTCGGCTTCTCCATGGGCTCAGCCTTGGCCTGAATGATATTAGACCCTTGCGAACCAAGGTTCTTGACCATGACTTCCTTCTCCTCGCGCTTCTGCACTGGAGCAGTCTTGGTGGCAGCGGTATCTTCTATAGAAATAGTTTCCCGATCAGCGCGTGGCGCAGTAGTTTTCTTGGCGGCTTCCTTTACTTCCTTATCGGAACCAAATTCTGCCTGCAGCAGGGCATACAAATCCGACTCGATCTTCGTATTCGGCTTCTGCTCAACCTTGTGTCCTTTGTCCGCTAAGAAGTCAACCACGGTACTTAGACCAAGGTTAAATTCTCTTGCGACTTTACTCAGACGTACTGGATTTCCTGTTGCACTCATATTTCTTTCTACTCACGCTTGCTTTTCAGGCGCTCAAGACTCCAATTCTTCTGAAAGGACCTTGATCACATTTTGGATGGTCTCCTCTTCTAGATCGGTCCTCTTCTCCAATTCTTCCATTGGAATTTCGAGCACTGACCGAGCAGTATCACATCCTATGCCCTTGAGCGCATCAAGCACCCAAGAATCAATTTCGTCGCTGAATTCCTCCAAATCCACATCATCGGTGACCTCATCAGTCTCCCGGTAAACATCGATCTCATACTCAGTGAGTTTACTCGCTAACTTAATATTATGCCCGCCTTTTCCAATTGCCAAAGCAACTTGATCCGGCTTCAGAAACACTTCCGCTCGTTTCTTTTCCTCATCTAGTTTGACCTGTGAGATCTTCGCAGGGCTGAGCGCCCGTTGAATCAGAAGCGTATTGTTATTCGTGAAGTTGATCACATCAATATTCTCGTTACGCAATTCGCGCACAATGCCATGAATACGTGACCCTTTCATTCCCACACAAGCGCCAACTGGATCTACCCGATCGTCGTAACTCTCCACGGCTACCTTAGCTCTTTCACCTGGTTCACGCACAATACGTTTGATCGTGATCAAGCCGTCGAAAACCTCTGGAACTTCTTGTTCGAACAGTTTTGCCAAGAACTCTGGTGCCGTGCGACTTAGGATAACAGCAGGGCTGTTGTTCCGCATATCCACCTTCCATACTACCCCACGAACCGCATCGCCTTTCTTGAAGAAATCCGTTTTAATCTGCTGGTCTTTCGGAAGGATCAACTCGTTGCCTTCATCATCCAAAACCAAGATCTCACGCTTCCAGATCTGATATACTTCTCCTGAAATGATGTCTCCAACACGCTCCTTGTACTTGTTGTATACCTGATCCTTCTCCATCTCCAGAATGCGCGCCTGCAAGTTTTGACGCATGGAAAGGATGTTACGCCTTCCGAATTCGGCCAAGGTGATCTCTACAGATACTTCCTCGCCCACCTCGAAGTCAGGCTCAATCTGTAATGCCTCGGTCAACTCAATCTGGGTAACCTCATCCTCAAGCTGCCCATTGGCAACAATTTCCCGGTTATGCCAAATCTCCAAGTCGCCTTTATCCGGGTTCAGGATCACGTCAAAATTGGCATCATCGCCATAACGTTTCGTGATCATGCCTCGAAACACGTCTTCAACGATTCCCATCATGGTAACCCGATCGATGTTCTTGAGTTCCTTGAACTCCAGGAACGAATCACTAAGATTGACTATGCTCATTTCAGTACTATTTGAACGCTACTCTTGCTTTGGTTGCTTTAATCTTCTCGACCTCCACTTTCGTAAGGTCTTCATCTAGTTTGGGTAACCGCCCTTTGACCTTCGAAGGTCTTTCAATTCGGAGCCCAAGTCCACTATCATTCCATTCTTCGAGCAGTCCGACAAGTTTCTTCCCATCATTCAGCTCTACAACCACTGGGCGACCAACGTGTTTCTTGAACTGTCGTTCAACTTTAAACGGTTTGCCAGCACCCGGTGAGGACACGCGAAGCTCTACGTCTTCTCCTTCCGCTTCCAATTTATCCCGAATTGCACGATTCAATTCAGCAAGCTCACTGATCTTTATCGCCTCGTCATTGTCAACTTCTATGGCAATGATATTACCTAGACTAACCGCAATATCCACTATAAAATGCGTGTCATCGGCCAATAACCCTTCAGCAATTTGTCTTACTCGCTCCTCTGTTATCATACTCGGAATTGAACCAAAAAGAAAGAGGGGTGCGTCCCCTCTAACATCCTTCTTCGTTCCGCGTTCCTACCGCAAAAGTAGGTATTTCATCCTACACCACAAAGGGCTCATTGCCCTTGCACGAGTTTACCTTCCCTATACATGAGCTTCTTACTCACCTTACCTGTGCTATCATAGACCAGGTATGGGCCATCCATCTTACCCACTTTATACTGCACCTGCTGTATGATGTTGCCTCTTGGCCCATATGCGACGCTTTTTCCGTGAAGACGCCCATTCTGATAAGACTGCTCTTTCATTAATACCCCCCGGTCATCATGATACACCCAACGGCCATCAGGCTGGCCTTTCACGTAAATTCCTTCACTTTTGAGTTCTCCACGAGAATTATAGGAGGTCCAACGGCCACTTTTGAAGGAGATCTCCTTGTCGTTAACCGTGCTCATTGCGTACGAACCTTGTTCAATAAGCCGTCCTTTCTCGTTGTATGTCTTCCACGGCCCATTCTTCTCCCCATTCTTCCACGTACCTTCATACTCTTTCGTGCCATCTGGGAACCAACCTACCCAAAGGCCAGACATCCTGCCTTGAACAAAATTACCCTTGGTCTGCACTTTCCCTGATTTGAACCAACTGGTCCACAGGCCTTCTTCCTTGCCATTCACGTAGTTACCTTGTTGCAATTCAAAGCCATTTTCAAACCACGTGGTCCATTGACCATGTTTCTTACCTGCTACGAAATCTCCTGCTTTCCATTCCTGCCCCTGCTCATAGAAGTACTCCCACGTTCCGTGCTCCACCCCATTCGCAAACTCTCCTTTTGTGCTCAACTCTCCATTTGGGTACCAGTATTCCCATAGGCCGTGGGGAACACCCGCTGAGAACTGGCCGCGTTGATCCAGGTCTCCAATAGTGTTATACCATGTCCATGTTCCCGCCTTCTCCCCCTGCTCATAGGTACCTTCGACATTCAGCTGCCCACCCTTATGGTGGTGCTTGTACGCCCCATTTAGTTTGCCCTTGCTATACTCTGAGGTTTTTTCCAGCTCCCCGTTCGAATACCAGTGGCTCCATTTTCCCGTTCTCACACCCCCCAAATAATCCCCTTTAGCACGTGGGTTACCTGCTGGATAC
>CAZPEQ010000173.1:0-5856 GCA_964585605.1 uncultured Weeksellaceae bacterium
TGGGTAGGATCAATAAAAGATTGGAAGTGGGCATGGAAATGTTGTACAGCCAAAACGGATTTTATGCAGAGCTGGTTCAGATTCCTGGAATTGCCTTGGACAAAATAACGGTGCACTACGTTGAGGTGCCTCTAACCTTGGTTTATCATTTTGGTTTGAAAAGAACGGAGGAGAAACAGCACTATATACCTACTATTAGTGGAGGCATTACATATGCTCGTTTATTCGACCATAGAATTATTGCCGTCGATGATATGAATTTGAGCAACGAAGTGCATTTTGACCGGGAGAATGCGTTGCTCCTCAATCTTGGCATGACAACTTTTTTCAGTAAGTCATTTGCGTTTGACGTAAGAGGGACACTTTCACGGTTTGGAGAATGGACATCGACCGGGAGGTTGTTGTATTACCTAAATAGCAAGTAACAAACTAGGTTCCCTCGAGATCCGATGTGAGTTGTGCTTTAGCCAGAGAATACTAGTATTTCATAACTCGGGTTAAAAACCGCCCACGCTTCGTTTGCAAAACGACGGTGTAAAGACCGCTGGGTTCAGGAAGTTCCACAAGTACGTTGGTTCGATTTACGTACCGTGTTGATTGAATCAGACTTCCTTGCACAGCGTATACCTCAAGTGTAAACTCCTGCAGCGCCTCCCCTACATCAACGAATACCAGCCCGTCTGTTGGGTTGGGAAACAGTTTAATAGGCGAATCTTGCTGTAAGAGTTGCACACTAACGGTGCTTACGGATTGACAACTAGAGGTGTCAAGGCAGTCGTTTAAATTCACCTGAACTGCATAATTCCCGTTTGCACTTGCGGTGAATGTTTGTGCGGTTTCACCAGGAATAGGTGCATAATTATTGTCGCAGTCCAGCCATTGATAATTGGCAGAGCTCACGTTCGCTGAGAGCATAGGTCCCACTTGGGTTACGGTTGTATCTACCGTGTTAACGGTCAGGTCAATAGAAATAAGCGAATCACACCCCAGGGCATTGACCAAGGTATCGGTAAAATTTCCAGTTGTGGTGTAGATGTTCCCAGCCGGTGAGTAGTAGGTATTACATGCGACTGCCATTATGTTGGAGCTGGTTTGTTGACAGGGAGAGGATACAGCAATATCATCTATGGAAAAGGGCGGATCTTGCGCAGAGACGGCTGTCTCGTTCACGAATCGCCATCCAAATCTGATCTGCGCTTGATTGTCAAACGATGGATTCAAGATTTGAGAGAATGCCCATGAGGACATCCCGTTGAACTGACTCGAGCTGGCCAATGTCCACGAAATACCACCGTCGAGGCTGTAATAAACTTGACCAAATGAAGTGGCTGAACCTGCACAGAGCCACCAAAAAGTAAGTTCAATATTGTTCATGCCGATGGTGGAAATATCGCTGTTCATGCTCATGAAGTTGCTTTCATCAAATACGCAAAGACCATCTGCCGCTTGGAACGAAGCACAGTTTATTCCACTGGCCGCCGCTGCGTCAGCAACGATATGCGCATACTGCCCGTTGGGACTTGATATACCCGCGGGTTGCGCCGTTGTTGACGGTATAGTGAACGAGAAAGGAAATCCTAGGCATGTTAAGGTCCCTGTTCCACCAACATAATTATCGTTGACTACCCACTGGTTTGTACCTGTCGTTCCACTAGCGCTTGAAAGGTCAGCAGTATTGTAGGAGAAGGCAGATCCACCAGTTTCAAAATCTTCATTGAAAAGCGTGGTTTGAGCATGAAGCACCAGGCCAAGTAGAGAAAAAGAAAAGGTGAGTATTGCTGTCCTCATCGAAAAGCTGTGTTGTTAAGGCTCTCAAGTTACCACACGAATAAAACACCCGAGCTTGCGTGCATTACATTCGCCACCATCAGCACGTACTCCAACATATTCTCTTCACGACGCAGTGCAGTGGCCATGTTGTCAGTGATCATAGCGGGGGAGGCGATCTTCTTACTGCCCTTTGTGCTGCCTCGGATCTTCAGGCCAACCGTATTAGCCGTATTCGATATTACCAACGTACAGCTGGGTTCGTTCTTTGCAGTTTATGGCCTAGTTGCCATATGCGCATATCTGTTCGGCGGCCCCATAGCGGATAAGTTCCCGGCAAATAAGCTCATGGCAACGGCCCTCGTGCTCACTGGGCTAGGTGGGTTAAGCTTGATCGCGGATCCAAGTATTGCTGATTTGAAATTGCTTTACGGTTTTTGGGGCCTTAGCACCATCCTGTTGTTCTGGGCTGCTATGATGCGTACTACAAGACTGCTAGGAGGGCAAATGCAGGGTTTTGCCTTCGGCTTATTGGACGGAGGAAGGGGGTTGACCGCGGCACTGATCGGGTCATTAGGTGTGTATATGATGTCGCGGTTCTTGCCAACGGAAGTGTCCAATGCAAGTCCAGCGGAATTAGAAGACGCGTTACGGAAAGTGATAATGATCTTCGCGGGGTTCGTTTTCGTGGCGTCGACATTGGTGTTGTATACACTCCGCTCTGTCGAACAGATCACAGCGAGCGATGCAGATAAAATAACCTGGGCGCGAGTGCAAGAAGTGGCCAAGCTCCCGGCGGTCTGGTTACAGGCGCTTATTATTTTATGTGCATACAGCGGGTACCGCGTTACAGATGGGTTTTCTTTGTTAGCGCAGGATGTGCTTGGCTATGATGATGTTGATGCGGCATGGATCGGTTCGCTAAGCTTGTGGCTGAGGCCCATTGCGGCGATCACCGCAGGCCTCCTCGCGGATAGGTTGCAAACATCTCGCATGATATTGATCTGCTTTTCCCTCATGATCATTGCTGGGCTTGTCCTCGGCTTTGGCCCAATTGATATGTACCCCGGGGCTATTGTAGGCATGGCGATCGTTTCAACAAGTTTGGCGGTTTTCGCTATGCGCGGTTTGTATTTCGCTATAATGGGTGAGGGCAAAATACCGCTACACGTAACAGGAACAGCGGTGGGCATTGCATCCATAGTCGGCTACTTGCCCGACATTTTTATGGCACCGCTCATGGGGTACTTCCTCGATGCGAATCCTGGAGTAACGGGGCATCGGTACATCTTCTTGTCCTTAGTGGCTTTTGCTACAGCAGGATTTTTAGCAACACTTGTGTTCCGGAAGATCCATCGTTAGGCACATGATTCACGGCTGCTATTTCAGTTCGGAAATGTCTTCGAGTTGTGCTTCTATCCGATTCACGGCTTTCAGCACTTCTTCATAGAATTGGGCGGTAAACGACCGGTCGGACTCTAACCTGGCAAGGATGAGAAGCAGCTCTTTCTTATCTCGCTCGCTGAGATTGGAACTTGGTTTTAGGGCTGTTACTTTGCCCATAGCATCCAATACCAAGTAATCAAGGAATATGCGATCTACACTACCTGCATAAGTAGCAAAATACTGGGTAGCGGCATAATGCTCTTCTAGCTTTTCGACGATCTCAAGCTCATAGTCATATAGATTAACGATTTGGGCTCTTAAGCTATCGGCAGTGATCAGTTCAAGGCCTTTGGCCTTCAATACTTCATAAGCAGTCTTGTTCTGTACCGAGACAAAATCCCGTACAAGGACATGGTAAAGTTGGCCAATAGAATCTGCCCCTATCTCGTTCCCATTGACCCACGATCGGAAACGGTTGCAAGCGTGTATACCTGCTCTATGTCCCGCTAAGTTCGTTTCGAGATCTTGCCGATCACGTTTCAAGCCTTCTCGTAGTTCAAGCATGGTGTCGTGCTCAGCAATGGAATCGCGTCGGCCCTCATTCCAAGTGCTCAGCGCAAAGGCTAACGTAACACCAACGAAAACGCTGAGGAATTCAATAAAATAGTGCTTCCAGCTATGGCTGCTTTTGCCCATCGCTGCTAAGGTACCTATTCAACCCCTGCTCGTGTGCAAAATGCTACGTCGTGCAAAACGTAAACATCCCGACCCGATCGTAAAAACGACCAAGCCGGGATGAAACACATCAAAGGCAATTCGCCTCCTATTTAGTACAAGTCGTAAATAGGCGAGAAAACACCTTCGGACACGTTATAGAACGTAAACTGCGTGCCATCTTCGCTGAAGAAAAGATTCTGGATCTTGTTCGGAAGGACGTAACGGCATGCGGCGCTGATCTTTTCAAAAGGTATCAGACCATCCGGCCCACCGCAGTTGTTCTCGGCTAACCAATTCTCCAATTCCTCGTCTGGGTTAAAAAAGCCACCGCTTGGACTGTTGTACAGAACTACTTCGTCACCGTTGCCATGCACCATCCACGTATCGTTGTGGTCTACACTTTGATCAAAGCAGGTGCTTCCCGGGTTGCTTCTGTTCCACATGGCACCGATCGTTGGGAAAGGACAAGTAAAATCAGGCCCCCATTCGGTAAGCGCATTCACGGTCTGGTTAAAAGTAATAAGACCCGCATCATTCCAGCGCCCTTCAAAATCATCGACATCTATGCCCACTGCTTGGTATTCGTCACCATCAGTTCCAAAAAAGTACAAGGTGCTGTTCGTGAACAACACGGCTGCGCCAATGTCATTCAATTGATAGTTGGCAAATATGCTGGCAGGGTCATTAATGGCCATTTCTGATTTAATTTCGTTGTCCTCGAACCAAGCATATCGGTCGCCAGCTTGGTTGAATAAGAGCAAGACATCTTCGGTAGGGTTCACAGCTGCGCCAATGCCATTGCCGTTGAATATACCAGCGAGGGCTTGGAACTCAGTTGGAATCGGGTTAGGGTTAGGCCCTGGATTGGGCGTTACTGGTGGCGTCTCGTCTTTGCTGCAGGAGAAAAGGGCTAATGCCAAGATTGAAAGTTGAATGGAAAATTTCATGTGTCAGTTGTGTTTTTTGTTTGACTAGGCAAACGTCAAAACACGCTGATCGATCCGAAAATTTTCCACGTGGACATGGGGTTGACGGCTTCAATAATGGGATGGACAAAGGGTAGACATGATTTCATTTTATTCTGACAGTCAAAGGGTTGAATGGTTTTTTGTATTTGCGCAATTCCTGTGTTTTAGGAGAAATATCCATGATAGGTTTAAGCGACTATCACTAGTAGGGTACCTATCTTTCCAACATGAATGAGCGCAAGGTCAAACTGCTTCCTCCTATAGAACATACGGGTATGAAGTTGACACCGGCCAAGGATCGGGCAGCTGGCATGAAGGCGGTACAAGAAGCCCTAGCAGATGTGCGGGAAGAGGTAGGCATGTTGGATGGTATAGGCTTATTGAACAAAATGAACCAACAAACGGGTTTCGACTGCCCAGGTTGTGCATGGCCTGATCCAGAAAAGCCGAGTAAACTAGGGGAGTATTGTGAAAATGGGGCTAAGGCCTTGGCGGAAGAAGCTACCACAAAGCGAGTTGATCGGGCGTTTTTCGCAAAGCACAGTGTAGAGGAATTAAGCGAGCAAAGTGATTACCAGTTGGGTAAAAGCGGTCGTATTACAGAACCGTTCATCCTCCGCAAGGGAAGCTCGCACTACGAAACTATCTCCTGGCAAGAAAGCTTCAAGCTGATCGGCGATAAGTTGAACGCATTGGCAACGCCGAACGAAGCCATCTTCTACACCAGTGGAAGAACAAGTAACGAAGCAGCATTCCTGTACCAGCTATTCGTGCGCCTATACGGCACGAACAACCTGCCCGATTGCAGTAATATGTGCCATGAAAGCAGTGGCACGGGGTTGAGTGAAACGATCGGTATTGGTAAAGGAACTGTTACGCTAGAGGACTTGCATAAGGCAAAGCTCATTTTGGTCATGGGGCAAAACCCGGGAACCAACCACCCGCGTATGCTCAGCGCCTTGGAAAAATGCAAAGAGAACGGTGGCCGCATTGTTAGCGTGAATCCGATCGCGGAAGC
>CAZPEQ010000174.1:0-5855 GCA_964585605.1 uncultured Weeksellaceae bacterium
AACCATCTTAGACCCGCAACAGTCATTACACCAATTGAACGACCTGTTCCATATTGGTATGTTCGACTCAAGAGGTCGAGAGGTCGGGGTACCCATCATACCCCACGAAGGTCGTTTTGTCGTAAAAGTGAACCACCTTTCTCCTGGATCATATGTCCTTCAAGTAAGACAAGAACATTATCAAATTCAGATCCAACGGTAACTGACCGTTTTAGATCACGACATCTGACGTGAGCGGGAATGTATTAAGCACCTTTCCTTGCAACTATCTCCGTGGGCGTACGTACAACGAGAAAGAGGGGAATTCGAGCGTAAGCTTGTGTGAGCAAGATTCTTGTGGTAAGAGAATGGAAATACAACGTATGGTCAGCAGTTTTTTAAGGAATGCGGTTTATGCCACATTGTTGCTGTTTTTTGCAGTCCCTGAACTACATGCTCAAACCCAGCGATCAGAAGAACAACGGGTGCCGATCAACGCGCCTGTACAGGTCCCCCGGGAATCTCCCAAAAATTCTGACCCCAATGGCTTATCGACCCGTGCGGTGGCATTCACTACCGGGTTCGATCCGGCTTTGTTTGAAACCGTTCTGGAAGGTCCGAATTGTTTCGAGATCACATCTATGACCCTTACCTCCAACAATGCCGCAGGACAGGTGGGGACCTTCGTAGGTGGTAACTCCGCCGGTTTTGAGATTGATGAAGGAATTGTCTTAACCACAGGAACCGTTGCAGAAGCATTTACAACAAATAGCAGCGCCGGTATAAGTCAAGGTACTTTTGATGCTGGGGTGATCAATGACCCCGATCTCGATGGCCTGAATACAACAGGTTTTGGCACCCACGACGAAGCAATACTCGTGATACAGTTCACCGTACCCGCTGGGGTTACAGGTTTCAGTATCCCATTTCAATTTGCAAGTGATGAATACCCTGAATTCGTGTGTAGTCAATTCAACGATGTTTTTGCGGTGTTTATTGATGGGCCAGGGTTAGGCGGGTTTCAACAGATATCACTTGTACCGGGAACAAGTAACCCCGTGGCAGTGAACAATTTGAATGGCGGAGCTTGTGGCGCATCGGGAACAGGACAGCCCGCAGACCTTACTCAAGACTCCTTGTTCATTGACAATAATGACGGCGTCGCCGGAGGCCCAATAGTTTCAGAATTCGACGGTTTCACGGTCACCCTGGATGCGACTCAAGGAGGACTGGTACCTGGCACGTACACCCTCAAGCTAGCTATTGGAGACCTAGCTGATCACCAATGGGACAGCGGTGTTTTCTTTGGTGCTATGGAAGCTACGTCTGCAGGACTGCCTGTAAACTGTGCTTGCGTAAATTCAGATCCATTAGCTGATCCTACCGGCGATTGCGATAATGATGGGACACTAAATGGTGATGAGGCCAACGCGGCAGCGGCATTAAACCCTTGCGTACCCAACCCATTGGCAGTTGGTTCTGGCGATTGCGATGGCGACGGTACCTTGAACCAAGGCGAAGCCAATGCAGCAGCGGCACTTGACCCATGCGATCCGGATCCACTGGGCTTTAACCTCGGCGACTGCGACAACGATGGCACATTGAATGGCTCTGAGACGAGCGCAGCAGCGGCACTTGATCCATGTGATCCGGACCCACTTGCCATTCCTCTAGGAGATTGCGATGGTGATGGTGTACTTAATCAAAATGACGATTGTCCTTTACTAGCTGGTGTTGCGCCACATGGTTGTCCTGATAATGACCTGGATGGGGTACAGGATGTTGATGACCTGGACGATGATAATGACGGCATTCCTGACAGTTTTGAATTGTGCGGAACACCACCTATAACCATTGGCAGTACCATTGATATTGAGATTGACCTAGATAATTTTGAAGGTGAGACAACGTGGAATATCACGGATCCCAGCGGAGCTGTGGTTGCCTCAGGAGGCCCATACGACGATGGTGACGACATCATAACAAGCTCCTATGCGATCACAGAATATGGTACATTCACATTCTCTATTTTCGACGGTTTTGGTGATGGTTTAGCTTTTACAGGAGGAACCTCTAACGAAAACAACACCGCATCTTATTCTGTCGACTTTAATGGCAGCAATGTGTTCAGCTCCGGCGCATTTCCAAACTTCGGCAATCAAGATGATGTGACTGTAGCTACCTCTCCTTTTACGTGCCTTGCTACAGACCCCGCAACAGATGATGATGGCGATGGTGTTCAGAACTTCCAAGACGCCGACTATGCAGCAGCCAATGGAAGCACATTGAACGCGAACGGAGTGATCGCATCTTTGGATGCAGACGGCGATGGAATAATAAACTCGCTTGATACGGATAGTGACGACGATGGATGTTCTGATGCCATTGAAGGGAAAGACAACTTTGACCCCACTAATATCGATGCCATGGACATGCTGTTCGGAGGTGTTGACGGCAACGGTATTCCAACAGTAGCTGGCGCGGCAGGTCAAGATATTGGAACCAGCCAGGATGCCTCAGCTCAAGATCCTTTGTGCGGTATCGAGGCAGTTTCTGATAATGCGGATGTAATCAAGAATACAGTAACGGTTATTAGCGTGTTGGATAACGATATCTTCTTTGACCCAAGCACAGAGATCAACATCGATATCATCTCTGAGTCAGAGGTTGGAGCCTCATCAATAGTTGACGTATCTACCGGCGTGGCCGTTATCGTTTACGAACCTCAAAATGAGTACCTGGGGCCAGATACGATCATATATCAAATTGAGGCACCCAATGGAAGTACCAGTATAGATACCGTTTTCGTGAACATATTCAGTCCACTACCAATAGATCTCTTAGCCTTCGAAGCGGTTGCGAACAAGAACAAGGGTCGGGTTGACCTAAGGTGGGTTACCGCAACGGAGATCAACAATGAAAAATTCATCATTCGAAGGTCTGAAAATGCAGAGGACTGGGAAGACATCCTTGAAGTACCAGGAGCAGGAAACAGCATAAACACCATTGAGTATACGGATACAGACGACAATCCATTAATTGGAACCTCATTTTACCAATTGCGTCAGATCGACTTCGACGGCAAATTCAGCGACTCCCACATTCGGGCCGTTGAATTCGTACAAGGCCTTGATTTATTGGTCTTTCCGAATCCAGCGAATGAGCAGATCACGGTCATTGATCCGAAAATGTCTTTACACCAACTTGATGATTTATTCCACATTCGCATGTATGACTCTCGTGGTCGCGAGGTAGGTGTTCCCATAACACCCTATGAAGGGCGTTTTGTGATCAGGGTGAAGCACCTTGCTCCTGGATCATATGTACTGCAAGTACACCAAGATCATTACCAAGTACAAATCCAGCGCTAAACCTTTTCTTGGAATAGTAACTCTTTGCCATTTACTGACGTAGACGTGCATTGAACACCCCACGTTCACTCACATGTCTCACACAACCCACAAACTTGCCAATAGGCAAAGCACGCCACGTCGTCACTCGTATTTTCGGCACTATACCAGCGTCGCGCTAATCATTTTCGGTGCCACACAGCTATTCGCACAAGGGCAAAAACCAGAGGACGTCCGCTCTCCTAGTATTGAAAGAAAAGCCCCGCTTAACACAGATCTCGCCGGGCTGCGCATGCCAAGTGCCAATTACACCATCGGATATGATGCTGATCTGTTTGAATCCTTGTTAGAAGGTCCAAATTGTTTCGAGATAACATCTATGTCCTTGATCGCCGTAAACAGCGCCGTTCAAGTAGGAACCTTCAGCAATGCCAATTCAGCTGGCTTTGATATTGACGAAGGTATCGTGCTAACAACAGGTACCGTTGAAGAGGCCTTTACGGACAACAGCAGTTCTGGCATAACGAATGGCACCTTCAATGCCACCGCTATCAACGACCCTGATCTTGATGCTCTTTCATCTTCAGGCTTAGGTACACATGACGAAGTTATTTTAGAGATTCAATTCAACTTACCCACGGGCGTCACTGGTTTCAGCATTCCTTTTCAATTCGCTGGAGATGAGTACCCGGAATACGTGTGTAGTAACTTCAACGATGTATTTGCCGTGTTCATTGAAGGGCCGAATTTGGGTGGATTTCAGCCTATTTCTTTAGTACCCGGCACCAACAATCCTGTATCGGTCAACAACCTCAATGGTGGTGCTTGCGGTGCCTTTAGTTCCGGTCAACCTGCCGACTTAAGTCAAGGAGCGCTGTTCATTGACAATAACGATGGATCACCTGGAGGCCCCATCTTTGCTGAATTTGACGGTTTCACCGTAAAACTGGCAGCAGCGCAAGGAGGACTTATTCCTGGAACCTATAAACTAAAATTAGCTATCGGTGACTTGGGAGATCATGCATGGGATAGCGGCGTCTTTTTCGGTGCCATGGAAGCTTTCTCAGGCGGGCTAGAAGTCGACTGTACATGCATGGCGGATCCCTTAGCCGACCCGACTGGAGACTGCGACAACGATGGCACATTGAATGGTGACGAAACAGATGCGACCGCTGCACTCGATCCCTGTGACCCTGACCCACTTGCCATAGGTACAGGAGATTGCGATGGAGACGGTACGTTAAACCAAGAGGAGGCTGACGCTAGCGCTGCACTTGACCCTTGCTTGCCGGACCCCCTAGGATTGAACATTGGCGATTGTGATAATGATGGTACCACAAACCAAATGGAAACCGATGCAACTGCCGCACTTGACCCGTGTGATCCTGACCCGCTAGCAATACCTACTGGAGACTGTGACGGAGATGGTATTGTAAATCAAGATGATGAATGTCCTTTACGCGCAGGAGTGGCACCTCATGGGTGTCCGGACAACGACCTGGATGGCTACCCTGATGAAGTGGACTTGGATGACGATAACGACGGCATACTGGATACGGATGAGATGCAATGCCCAAGTCCGGCAAACTTTGATGCTTTTACTTTCTCAGGAACAGCAATAAGTTCAGCCACAGCAACATCGTTAACGAGTGCAAATACAGGGTGGAAATCATCCTACTCCAATGAAGTATTCGAACTACCCATTCATTTTGAATTCAACTTGTCCAGCACATCAGGTCGAGCTATGATCGGCCTTATTCCCGTTGGGGCTTCCCAAACGATCAATGGATGGAACGATAATGCATACAAGTGGTATTTTGTTAATAACCGCATGTATGGGAAACTGCCGTTCAACTGGAATCCCAACAATGTGACTGTTCCCGCCAACGAAAAATACGAAATTGACATCGATGCCACGGGTTTTGTGACCTGCATCCGCAATGGAATTCTGGTGCGCGCATTTGCCGGTGCCGACACAGATTATCGAATTGCCTTCTCGAGCCGCACCACCCGCACCTTTGACAACATGCAATTAACAGCAGCAAACTTTGGAGGTGCGTGCACGGCTATGGATACCGATAACGACGGCACCCCTGATCACTTCGACCTGGACGCTGATGATGATGGTTGTTTTGATGCGCTTGAGGGCACCGGAGGCTTCGCCCAAGGGGATGTTGAAGGGGATGGATCATTATCAGGTAACGTGGATGTAAATGGTGTTCCTGTCGCCGCAGGTGCATCAGGTCAAGGAGTGGGTACCAGCCAAGATCCTAATGCGGCCGGAGGAAATTGTTCCTTAGAAGCGGTCAAGGACGAAGCTGATGTTGTAAAGAACACACCCACAGCGGTGGATGTACTGGCCAACGACATCTTCTTTGGCCCTCCGGCAAGTATTACGATAACCATCAACGGCGTTGCCTCTTCAGAAGGAGATGCCGCGGTGAATGTCATTGACGATGTACCCACGATCATGTACACTCCTGCGCATGAATTCCTCGGTCAGGATACCGTGCTGTACACGATATC
>CAZPEQ010000175.1:0-5822 GCA_964585605.1 uncultured Weeksellaceae bacterium
ATAGATAGTAGTTTATAAGCTATGCTCCCTTTATATATCTTTTGTCAAACTTGCGAAGACCTTCGTCTCAGAAGAGCCGACCAAGTGGGATCTCGAAAGAATTCGAGAAGTAGGCATTTGCAAGTTAGGACTGGTTACGTTCATGCTTTGTTCTAGCGGACGGATTGACTACCCCGACCCCTCTGAAATCAGAAGAGTCGGGAAAATTTAAAATCAACAAGTAATATTTACCTTGGTATGGTGACCCACACCTTTTGCAATTTGCATTTAGCATTAGCCCCTGCATGACTGTGACAATCAACCGTAGGAGTTATCGAATGACATCGGCAGACCCCGTTGGATAGGATACATACATCGCAGCAATACTCGTTCACACACAAGTAGAGCCAAAATCCTGGTGCCTTCTCCGACTGCAGAGTTTCGATTTTATGTTGTAGTGCAATGTGACCAGTTCGAATTGTATTGCCATTTTGCTCTTTTATGTACAGATAAGGCTCATCTGTTTCTGCATCATTAACAAATCCAAATTCGTCAATATGCTTGAAGGCTGAATTCTCCTGTATCAATATTTCTTCTAAGACCGCACGAGCGCTTACTTTTCCTTCGACGAAGGAAAAACTTCCATCTTCTGCAGCAGCTAGTGGGATTTTATCAAGAAGGTTGATATGTAAAGAATTTGCATTTGGAGTGATGGAGACATCTTCCTGGGAACAGGCAAAGAAACATGCGACAAGTATCAATGCGGGTCCTGAGAGATTTTTGTAGTTTTTCATTTTATCAATGTTGTAGGGTGATTTTTGTTTAGGCACATTAACAATGTGCCTAAACATGTTTAACGTGCGGACTGGTTGTCAAATCGCGATTTCGAAATTGATCCAGTCAACACTGTACAAGGTATTCGGCCTAATCGTGTCAAAAATGATGAGTTTGTGAATTGTTGATTTGAGTTTGTAAAAGCCAGTGGTCCGTCCATAAATGATGGAGAGCGCGAGACTATTTTGGGTCTTTTTCCAGAAAATTGGACTGTTAAATTAGGGTACATACATAATGAGCGACCTTGAGTTAAGCAGAATTGCTATGAAAAAGACGAAATTCGCAGAAACACAGACGATGTTCACGTCTCAGGTGAACTGAGATAGATACAACATGTGTCCAATAGGTATGTCGAAAGATGACACCCTCGGTAAGGGGAAAATACGACGGGCGGGGTATCAATGAGTTGCGTCGTGTACGTCAGTTCTACGAGAGGTACGCCAAATTCAAGCAGTTAGTAATTGACCTGAGCCTGGACAAGAATACACTCGGAGATGCAATCAGAACAAAACTCTGAGACCAGTTCAAAGATACGGTTTGGTCAATTGCTTTACCCCACGAGCCCTTGCAAGTACTTCTCTAGACTATCATTGGTATCTAACTGCAATTTCTTGCGCAAGCGGTAACGCGCCTTCTTTACAGCATCAACAGAAACGTGCAGCAAGGATGCGGCTTCTTTGGTAGATAGACCCATGCGCGTCAATGCACAGAGTTGAACTTCCTTTTTCGTGAGATCAGGGTGCACCTCGTTGAGTTTTTTCAACAGTTCTGGGCTAGACTCCTTGAATGCGGTCATGAACTGATCCCAGTTCTGATCCATTTGTTCGTCGAATTTGATTCGATTGATCAATTGCCCAGCATTACCCGCTTCAAGGCCGGATGAATTTTCTTCAAGTTCTTTCTTCAGATCGAGAAGGAACTCATTTTTTTGAGCTAGGTGAAGTGCTTGACTAGTGAGCTCTCTTTTTTGGTGCTGGTTATCGCGCTCCAGTTGTTTGTTCTCTACCTCCTGCAACTTGATCAATGCTGATTTTCGCTTTACGAATAACCACGCAATGACCCCTACGAGTAGAAGCACAATTCCGAGGGCTATGTTTCGTGTTGCGATGCGTCTTTTTTCTTCTTCAAGTAAACCGATCTCATTCTGCTGCGCGCACAATTCACTTTCTTTCTTTTCAAGTTCCAGTAAGCTCTGGATCTTAGCTATCTCTTTCACCTTGTCTGCTGAGAACAAACTGTCCTTGGCCTGTACATAATTCCGCCAAACGACGTTCGCTTCTTTGTGTCTATTGGCCCTTTCCAAAGAGTTGACATATACCTCTGCGGCGTCTAAGTTTTCAGTAGATTCACCTCTTTCGCTGTAATGTGTGTAAGCGGCCTCGGCGAATTTTAAGCCACTGTTGTGCTCACCAATGGCGTTGTATGCGTTAGCTAAAATGAGGTGGTTGTATGCCAATTGTGTATTCAGTCCAAGTTCACTACAAAGCTGCGCTGACTCTTTTAAGATTGGTATGGCCTTTTCTTGTTGATCCAACATTTCGTAGGCTCTTCCTAATTGTGACAAGGGAAAAGGCACCAGTCCGGCGCGCCCCGATTCACGGAAATAGGCTATACAATCTGGTAACACATCCAACACCAACTCTGGTTGATCTAAGGACATGGAAACGTTGCACCAGTTCGTACGCGCGTAGTAATAGCGGAGTGTATCGCCCGCTTCCAAGAGGAGATCGGCGCCAACTAACAATTGATCTTTGGCGAGTTCAAAATCGCCGTTCATGTTATAGGCATTTGCCAAGCCCATCGAAATTTGCGCCCGACTTACCAGATGCTCTGAGTTATCCGCATACGCCCGGGCTTTCTGCAATTCCTGGATGCATAAACCGAGTTGCCCGTTAACTTCTAAACCGCGGGCACGCGCCACAAGAACTTGGGACTTGATCGCATCGGAGTAGGTTTGCATCGCATGGGTTACCGCACTATCGTAGTAAGCCATGTGATCCTCCTGTCGCCCGTAATCCAGGATCGTGTTACCCATCTCTGCGTAAAGGACCGCCTTCGAATGATGCACCGGATTTATATTGCTGACATCAATGCCTTGCCGCAATATTCCCCATACCAAATCGAAGTCCCCGCCTGCCGCTTTTACTTCGTTGTACACCTCAAGGTGTACACTTGCTACAAGTGAGTCCTGGTCGAGAGCGTTCACATCACCGACCGATCGGTAGAACAGGGCACGACAGTCTTTTTCACCGCTTCGCAAGCATTCCTTAGCCGCCTCGATATCATCCGAGTACGTGTTGACCCAATCCTGAGCCAAGAGATTGATCGACAGGGTTAAAACAAGTGAAGTAAGAAACAGTCGGCGGTGGAACATGACTGTAATGATAGGCAATAGAAATGAAATCGCTTTCCGTGATGAGCACATTTGGCTCAAGACATAATTCAGCAAATTGATTCCTAGAGCCTAAGCTCCGTAATAGCCCACTTCCGGGGATCTATAGCAAAAAGATTCGATAACCTAGATCGATTTGTAAGCCTTGCGAACTTATAGTCCCGGGAGAGTTGAAACCGGGAACAGCTTCCCCAGTAAGCTTGCCAAAAGGCGCACTGTAACCAACTGACA
Organism: uncultured Weeksellaceae bacterium; assembly: GCA_964585605.1. Taxonomy (GTDB): domain Bacteria; phylum Bacteroidota; class Bacteroidia; order Flavobacteriales_F; family PHOS-HE28; genus CAZPEQ01. Next base: position 3,437 of record CAZPEQ010000175.1, read on the forward strand.
AAGAGAATGCATCTTTCCGGAATCCTAGTTGAGGAAGAACCCCGAAACCACTGTATTTGTAGTCGGGGAACATTTCCACTTCAACATTATTGGTCAGGGCAAGCGGTACATCTCCTTGCTCAACCTGTAGGCTAAAAAAGCCGAAACCTAGCTTTACGAAAGGCTGAAAATTTTCGCCTGGCATGATATAGCCCAAATTCAATAAGATGTGCGTATTTGGAACCGCACCCGCTTCCAGAAATCCATTGACGGTTTCACCATTAATGGTAGCATCGCGTATGAATTCGCCGCTAGCATGATTCCCATTAAAAGCAGCACCTAGCGTGAATTTCTCGTTGAAAATATAGTCGGCAGACAGCGAATAACTGAAGCCAAAACCTACCTGCGGATCGTACACCGCATTGTCAAAGGCGATTCCTTCATCGGTAAGGAAAGGTGTAAAATAACCGACGGCTATGGTGGCGCTGAGCTTGTCCTTAGCGCTGGTGGATTCTTCTTGGGCAATGCATTGACCTATGAAGAGTTGAACAAGGGCTACTGCATAGACCTGTAATGTTGTCATTTTCATGATGTAAGATTTGTTCCGGAAATCGGGTTTTCTAATGCGTTTTTTCGGCGACAAAGCGGAGTGCTTTATCGTGCTGCGAAACTAGACGCACCCCAGAAGGAGGCACCAGGATCGGCGGTGGACAAATAGTGGACTTTACCCGGTAATAGGGCCCTTAAGAGTAGACACGTTCAAATTGAACCTGTAAAAGTGGCTCATGTAGACGCCCGGATGCCCCTGTCACGATTCAAGCGAATTGAGGGGTGATCAACCGCGGCTCAGTCAAAATCTACTTCGAGCTTGGTGACCTCAGCAATATCCTTATGCAGGTATTTAATGCTCACCTTCGGTGGAATTGAGATCTCGATGCACGTTTCGCTGAAGATCAAGGATTCGGAGGAAAGCTTGCTTTGAAAGTCGTTTGACATCATCAAAGCCTTTAAGATCAGTTTGAACATCTTCTTGTCTGAGTAAGATTCAAACAACGCTTCCGTTTCCTCCTCCGTCAATTCTTTAAATCTGCTGAAGTGTATTTCTATGGAAGGTGGAAGAGAAACACCTACGATTAGTCGGTTTGTTTTGAAGCCAGCTTTTTCTATCAGAGGTAGCACGTCAAACACGTCTTTAACGTAGTCAATGAACTTATTCTTTGTACTCGTTCCCAAATCCCCAATTTTGGAAAGGCCGTTCTTGAGTTGGTTCAGCAACTGCTCTGAACTGTCGCTGACGGTTTGCGATGTTTTCTTGAGAAGAGAATCGTTTTTCATAGTAGTAGCTTATGACAATTACGGTCAGCGTAACATGACAAGGCTTCTTGTCCAGACGAATTTACAACACGTTGCCGCGGATTATTCTATGGAAAAAGCAAGCTACTTCTACAGCCCGAGCAGAGTCACTCCTTCGAGCAGATTCGTCAGTTTTGAACGTCAATGGGATTTCGACATGCATACAACGCATGTTCGGAGGACTCTGCGGCACAATGGACAGGTCTCATTACTCAGTCTCACGACCCATCAGCTCATCAACGTGAATTAGTGGTGCACGATGGTCATGCCCTGATATGTAAAACGCAGCGCTTGAATGTGCATAGTCTTCCGGTTGGCGAGCTAGTACCCGGTTCCCCTTGCAGGGATTTGCGTGTATGTAGTTCAGTTTCTGATCGATGAACTTCTGTGATTCGATGCGCTTAATGTCTGAACTGGTTTTAAAGACTTTGTGCTTCGAGCCGTTCTTGAATTCCGTGGGGTTGACAGCCCATGCCATGCGCTGTAGTATCTCATTCTGCTTAGCTTTCTTGGCACGTTTTACAATTTCGTAGGCCATGAAACGCTTTCCTTCTCGCAATACATGGTTGATGCTAGTCCCCTGAGGGCAGAACACCAAGAGGTGAAGGTGATTCGGCATGATCACAAACGCGGTCATGCGAAGATCCTCGGAATCCAGCCGGTCAAACCAACTGTAAATCCAATCGTACATATCGAGGTCATGGAATAAGGGCATCCAGTCCGTACATGTGAATGTGCAAAAGAAGAGGCCTGCGTTTGTGCCGTGGTCAGTTCGAACAGCCATATCGACACAAGATATTCGATTTCGTAAATCCCTGACAGAGTCCTCTAATGCCGAATTGATTGAACTACCTACTAGTAATTCCCGCTTTGTGCTTTCTTCTAATTTTCTTTCAAGGGAGTGACTCTGCAGAAGCTAGGAGATTAGTTTTTGGAATACGGCTTCTATCGCTGATTCATGATACTTTACTTCTGGCTCTCTCATTTAATTTGAAAGTGAATGTGATCATCGTGGCGAACTGCTTGACATCCGTGAAAACGGATCTTGCTATTT
>CAZPEQ010000176.1:0-1628 GCA_964585605.1 uncultured Weeksellaceae bacterium
GGGGTGATGGAGAGATCAGCAAACACCAATTTGAAACCCCAAACAGTATTGCGTCTATGGTAGGTACGGTGGTTTACCAAAGCTGGTGGAGCACCTCGGCTCCTACTCAAACGCAAAAAGATCAATTCACTCAAGCTCAAAAGAAGTATGCACCATTACGCCTCTCACTTACGAAGATGATGGAAAACGTATTGGCCATGGAACAACAACTTGACCAACTCAAGGTGCCTTACACACCGAATAGGGATGGTAGCTGGAAAGAAGAATAAGGCTCCGTGGAGCCTCATTCCTTCCGACCACGGTGAGATCAATTGCAGGTTTTGACCGCGGTATTTCTCGTTCCTTCTTGGTCGAAGTCAATCGGCGTAGCAGAGTTGATTGAGCGCTTCAATACGACGCAGAAGGACTATCTGTCCTTCTGCGCCTCCCTTGTGCGAACTCATGGAACAAGTGGTGCAATCAAAACCTTAAATGATTAGGCAACACATTATACCTCTGGCCGCGTTGAAAACCAGATTAGGACGATTTCGAATTGCATGAACTGGCTTGGTTTGACTTTTTCCCAAAGTCAACCGCTTTCCCGGTGCTATCTACACGCCACCTGATCGTTGTCGTGAAGGTGCCGTTCTTACCCGTATAAATATTTGTGTGGCTCTGTTGCTTCTTACCATCACGTTTGATAGATAGATGCATGTGAAGCTTTTTAATCCGGTTCTTTTTCACTTTTGCTTCATAGTTCATGTTAATACCTGCCTGCTCCGCCTGAGCCATGATATTCTTCAGATCCGCCATCGTGGACTCACTGTTGATGGCAAAGGAAACTTCGCGTAGTTCGCCCTCTGGATCATCAGGGGTTGGGGGTGCGGGTAGTACTACTTCACCGTCCAATTCAATATTTTGGTCAGGGAATAACGGCGTGGGTGGTGTGGCTGGAGCATCGACGAAAAGCCCTCCCGAGGTTTTCGCTGAATCAGTAGGAAATAAGCCCTTTGCCTCTATTGATTGTTTCGCTGTTCCAGAGAGCAAGGTCGGCACCTTAGGTTCACTAACCTTAACCTCTGGCGAGTCCACAACAGCAGCAAGGGGCGCTATTGGAGCAACTGAGGGAATCTCGCGCGCTCCTTCTTCCGGCCTGCTCTCATTCCATGCCACCGGTTTGTTTGCCAAGCTTATGGGCACCATTTCTTCGCGTGTTTCCGAGACATACTCCTCAACCATACGCTGCTCATAACGCAATTCCGTTCCTTCATCTATCCCGATCAGCGCGAACGTACCGATCAACAATGCACTTACTCCTATCATGATTCCTGTGTTTAGGTTTAACAATCCTGACCACGCCGATACAGAAGCTCCTCCTGCTAGGGCCAACCCCTGTTCGAGCGCCTGTTCAGCTTGCTCTACACTTAACCGCGGAGCTTCCTCTTTCGCAAGAGAGAACAGGGTTTCCATATTGCTGTTATTCGCTTCCATACTCATCGGGTCAATTCCGGTTCGTCCTGTAAGAGTTTCCTCAACTTTTCCCTCCCTCGTTTCAACCGTTGTTTAACGGTCGATTCTCCTGCATCCTGTATCTCCATGATCTCCTTGATCGAGAACCCGTTGATCTCGAACAGGATCAAACTTTCCCG
>CAZPEQ010000176.1:1728-5807 GCA_964585605.1 uncultured Weeksellaceae bacterium
CCATGATCTCCTTGATCGAGAACCCGTTGATCTCGAACAGGATCAAACTTTCCCGCTGTGCCTTGGGCAACTTGGCCAAAGCACCGTGCAATTCATCCACGGCCATAGCCTGTTCCGCAGATGCAGCCACAGCTGAACGAGGTGCTCGTTCTCCGTCCTGAAAAGACAAGGACTCAGTACGTCGTTTTCGTGACGAATTGGCTAGGATTTTTACAGCAATGGAAAAAAGAAAAGAGAGGAAAGCGCTTTCATCCCGCAAAGTGTTCATGCGTTGAAAAGCAACAAGCAGGGTCTCATTTATGAGATCAGTATACTCCATTTCACCATATACCCGAGCGCGACAGAATCTTTCGAAATTGTCGTGCACCGGCCTATACAGTGCCATGAATCGTTCTTGCGGTGATACTCCCATGTTGGACGTTTCCAATAGGTAGGTGTGCTTTACCAGCCAAAAGTTACATCTCCTAAAAAGTTTGCGATTGGTGGCTCACCGAGAACTGCCGATATGGGTATCTGCACGGATAAGCCCCAAGTTCCGAAAATTAGTTATCAACATTTCGACGAACATACTTGACTCATATAAATCACTGACAGTCAGTTAATAGTACAAATATCAACAAACAACACAATCTATTTATCAACATTGCTATGCATTCTATATATATTCGCTTCCCGCTTGCATCTACTTCACCTTGCGCCATGTACAGATACTGCTTCCTGTTGTTCCTCTCCTGCTCTATTTCCGTGGGGAGTGCGCAGCAATATTTCACAGCGGGGCAGTGTAGCGAAGATTTTGAGATCTTCCGCAAGAGCTTAGAAGAAGGCCATCCCGGACTTTACACCTATTTCAATACGGAGCAGATCGCCAAGGTTTTTGAAAAAACGGAATCTGCCATCAGTAAAGGAGCTAATGGACATGTGCTTCATCGGGAGTTTTTGGAGTGTATTTCTGCCATTCGGGATGGACACACCGCTATTAACTACCCGGCCACTTGGAACGGATACATGGGCATGCAACACTTACTGCCTTTCCATTTCTCTATTCGTGATGGGCAGGTATTCATACTCGAAGACTGCACTGGAAAGAACCGCGTGGAACCGGGTAGTGAGGTAATCGCGGTAAATGGAATCGACGCCATAACGCTGCAGCAGCGGTTGAACAAGCACACCCCGAATGACGGGAACGTTCAGCATTACAAGAACAATTACAACGGTAGGTTCTTAAGCAAGCGACTCATGTACTTATATCCGGCTTGCACCAATTACGAGCTGCGCCTAAAAACACCCGTGGGAGAAGAGATCACAATCGTTGTTCAGGGCATTTCCGAAACGAAGCTCTACCCTGCTGACAAACGAGAACAACTTTCTTTCGTTATAGAAGACGCTGCAGCTACGCTTACGGTGCGTTCGTTTAACTTGAGTGCTATCGAACGAGGTGGTCAGCATTATTTCGAATTCATGGAAAGTGCATTTAAAACACTCCGAAAAGAGAAGATTCCTAACCTTATCATAGATGTTCGCGATAACGGAGGTGGAGACAATGACTTGGCCATTGCACTCTACACGTACTTAAGCCTTGGTGACTTTGCATACATCAACCCTGAAGAAGGAAATAACATTGACAAGCTCACTTTTGCCTCGCACGCCAAACTCCGCACATCCAGGACACAATGGAGTGCGGCACCAGATAGTGACGAAGCTTCCTACGAACCCGCCGCGGAGGTCTACGATGGTTTGCGCATCTACAACCTAACAGAGCAACGTTTTGAAGACATCAGCAAGAACAAATTCTCAGGACGATTGCAAGTGCTTACCAACCCGGCAACCTTCTCATCGGCCTCCATTTTCGCAGCTGTATGCCAAGGCAATAGCCGTGGCGAATTGGTGGGAGAAGGAACAGGAGAAGCGTGTGACTCTTTCTGTGGAGGCGGTGCTATCCGCGTCACGCTGCCCCATTCTGGCCTTATATTGACTATACCTCGTCAAAAAGCATCTATCGCCAATGCGCATTGCTTGTCTTTTGGCAGAGAGGTACGGCCAGATGTGTTTGTTGCACCCAGCCTTTCTGATCGTATTGCGGAACGTGATGTGGTGTTGGGTGCTGCGCTGAGCCGTATTAAGTGATGGCGAAGTACAAACTGGATCTACACGACATTTACAATAAAGGAATCCTTATTGACAAGGCCTTGGATGAGGCTATGCAAGAATGCGTGGATCGTCGCATACCGATCCTGGAGATCATTCCAGGTAAAGGCAGTGGCCAACTCAAGAAGAAGGTGATCCGGTATTTGCAAAAACCTGCCGTTAAAAAGCTGTATCATCGCATTGATAAGGATAGTAAGAATTTTGGCCGACTGTTTGTGCGGTTCAAACATTGAATTTCTATGCCTTGTATATTCGTTAGACTTTATCTACCCCAATGAATTTCAGAATCTTGTTTCTCAGCCTTTTCAGCACTATTTGCCTTCTAAGCCATTGCCAACAACGTGGAGAGATTTTATCGTCCGGCACACCTCCCTTGCATTTCAAACAAGTCTTAGACCAACTTTCTATTGACGAGAGTTTGGAAGAAAAGCAGAAAGGCGAAAAGAAATGGGAAGCTAATTCCAAGGCTGATTTCCAGCGAGAAAGCAATTTTTCACTTTCTCGTATTTTGAGTAGTGGGAATGTTGTTTACAACAACGATATTACGATCTACCTACAAGAAGTCTTCGATCGCGTCGTGCCGGTAAATAGTCGGACTCGGGAAGTCTCTGTCTACTTATTAAAGACGTCAACGCCTAATGCATTTGCCACACACCAAGGGGTTGTTTTCGTTACGGTTGGACTGCTCGCCCAGTTGAAGAATGAAGCCGAATTGGCATTCATACTTGGCCATGAATACGCCCACATTCAGGAGCAACACGGCATTAACAAAAGGCTGGAACAGATTCAATCGATAAAGGAACGTAGACAACGTGGTTATCGATTCGCAGATTTTGTGAGGCATATGAGTGACTATTCAAAACGATTGGAACTTGCTGCTGATTCGATCGCCTTCGAATTAATCGTCAATTCTCCGTACAAAATAGAAGAAAGTGTTGGAGCCTTGGAAGTACTGCGCTACACGCACCTCCCTTTTGAAGAGGTGGAGTTTGACCTTGCTTTTTTTGAGTCAGCCAACTTCAAGATCCCGTCCAATTTTTTTCTAGAAATAGCGACGAGCAAGGATACCGACATTCATCAAGGGGACGACACATTAAGCACCCACCCTAGTATAGAGGACAGAATCAAAGCTGTAGCTGATTTCAAGAAGCTGATTGAGATCCAGGACAAAGGATATGTTTCCAATAAGGAGGAATTCTTTATGGCAAGAGATCGTTGCCGAGAAGCCGTAGTTCGTTACCAATTAGCGAATCTCGAGTATATAAAAAGCTTGTACAACGCCTACGTCCAACACCTAAAGTCTCCTGAAGACCCCTACTATCTAGTAGCAATAGCAAAAAGCTTGTACGGATATTCCAAATACAGGAATGCTGGAGAAATGAAGGAAGTCACGCATAGATATGAAGCCGGTATGATCAGTAGGTTCTACTACTTTCTTCAAAGTATGAACTCGGAACAGGTGAGTTTAATCGCATTAAGAAAAATGGTGGAGATCAATGAAACGTTGAATGATCAGCATGTACTGCAACTAATCATAAACTTAGAGAATGATCTTGAGGAACAAACCAATTACAAGCCCATATACCTAAAGTTCGAGCCCTACGTTGAGATTATTATTGACTCTGCGACCGTTGACAGTATGATCAATATTGCGGAGAAACCAAATGATAAAGAAGTTGCGGTCATGGAAGTGCCTACAATAGAGGCCCCGATCTTGCCCACCAATGAACTGGAAATCGACACCACAAGGGAAAAGCTGGAACGCTTCCAACCGATTAATTGGGAAGAAATATTAACGACAGAAGTTTCAGAAGAGTATTCGCTCGATGGAACGAACAAGTTCCACCTTCACGCCTTTTGCGATATGGATAGTGCTTCAATCATGCACATCTTCAAGACCTTGCAGGATTCCACGAACCATCTCGACCCTGTAG
>CAZPEQ010000177.1:0-5794 GCA_964585605.1 uncultured Weeksellaceae bacterium
CCGCCAACGGACAAAATGCGGGCGGCAAAGCCATTTGGGTCATTCAAGGAGACCGCACCACCGTGGAATGGATCGAATTCTCAGACTGCACGGTACCTGATATGAACGGGGCGGGTATTCGGCAAGAAGGCACTGACTTAATCGTGCGTCATTGTTATTTCCGCGACAATGAGAATGGCATACTAGCGGGTGATAAACCGGGCAGTAACATAACGGTAGAATATTCTGAGTTTGATGCGAATGGCTACGGAGATGGTTTTTCACATAACATTTATGTCAATTGTATCGACACCCTGTTCTTTCGATACAATTATTTACACCATGCGCACATCGGACACGAATTGAAGACTAGAGCGGATGTGAATTTCATCGAGTACAATCGTATCAGTAATGAAGCTACTGGTGATGCTAGTTTTGAGATCGACATCTCTAACGGTGGGCAGGCGTTTGTGATCGGGAATGTTATTCAGCAAGGGCCTCAAGCGGAGAATAGTGGAATGATCTCCTTTGGACTGGAGGGCTTAAGCAATCCGGGGCCACATGCCTTATACATGATCAACAACACGCTAGTCAATGAAAACCTTGTAGGCAGTTTTTTCCATTTTGCGGTTAGCGGAGCGCTCACCTTCGAAGGGTATAATAACATCTTGGCTGGCCCAGGCTTGGTCATTGGTGGGCCTGCGCCCTCGGTGGTAGATACACTGGCCAATCTGCATACCAGCATCCCCGGTGCGCAGTTCGTAAATGCGGCTAACTATGACTACCACGTGCAAGCAAACTCTCCTGCACTTTTCGGTGGCTTTCCGGCAGGCATCTCGCCCAGTGGTTACCCGCTCGTTGCCTATGATGAATACATACATCCCACCAGCAGTGTGGTGCGCTGTCAACATGCCACCTTAGCGATAGGTGCGTACGATTTTTGTTCGGTTGGTGTTTTCGAACAGCCCGGCACCGATCTTCATATTTGGCCGAATCCTGCTACACGTATCTTGCAAATCAGCAGTTCGGAACCTATACAAGCAATAGCGATCATAGATGCGCTGGGGAAACTCGCGGCACTGCCCGCCATTCGTTCCAACACTAAGCATACACATGTCATTGACCTGGCGAAAGCTAATCTCCGAGCAGGCACTTATGCCCTACGTATTCAGTTGCACGATGGTCATTTTTTGACGGAACGATTTACGGTCGAAGACTAAGGTTATTGAACGATTAAAAGCTTTCCTCGCCATTTTCCATTCTTCCACAAGACATGAACTTGATATTGTCCAGGAGCAAGATCAGAAACCTTATACCGCGTTCTATTTTCATTCCACCTTCGAACCTGCTTCCCGTTCATATCATAAACTTCCACAACATGCTCCGAAGAATTGTTTCCAATAATCTGAAAATAATCATACGTAGGATTGGGTTGAACTTGAAATTCTAGTCCATCCTCGAACTCAGTTATTCCTACATTATTAAACACGGTGATACTATCCATTAGCATACCACATCCCAACGAATCTGTATACGTAATACTGAAGGTTCCAATTCCTGCCAACATTGGATCAAATGAAGAACCAATTACACCTGTACCGGTGTAATTACCGCCAAGAGGGAAACCCGACGACAGCGTGATAGGAGCAGAAACAAGAGGAATGGAATCAATCGGAATATTAAACGAAAAAGGAGGTTGCGAAACGACAACAATTGCGCTCGGAGCCTGGATCGTGCAACCATCCTTTGAAACAGAAACGAATACATTGTGTGTCAATGCAGCGATTGACGGAATCAAAAAAGTAGCAGAAGAATCAAGCGAGGACAAAGGCCCAGAAGCAAGCCATGCATAGTCAAAGCTACCTGTATCACTGACCGAGGCAGACAATAGAACCGAATCTCCTGGACAAGCCACTACAGAATCTGGAGAAATAGAAACGGTGAACGTATCGGTGACTTGTACCAGTACGGTATCCTGAGCGGGGCAATTCGATCCAACTCCACTTTGCAACACATAAGTAGTAGCCACTTGAGGCGAAGCCACTGGATTCAGGCAAGTGTCACAACTAAAGTTGACCCCGACCAAAAGAGAATCGCCACTAATAGAAGTCCATGCATACGGCGCATCCCCGCTCACCCCAATACCAATCCCGCTCCCGAGACACGCAAATCCATCTGGCCCTGCATCTGTTTCGTTCCCATAACGAATGCCTATCAACACCGACCGAGACCCTTTCTTCGGACAGTGATCATCCGTAGCTGAAACGAGAACACCTGTACAGCCAAAACCCTGTAAAGGGGCGGTCCAACAAATTGTTGCTGTAGACGCCGGCACCCCGCTGTATGAAACGGTAGCACCAGGTAGCATGGCCTGCGCATTCGTCTCTAAGGTCAGCACCTGACCACTATCTAATTCGTCAAACGCGACATCGAAACAAAAATCATCGCCTGGGCACATGGTTATCGACCTGGGGTCTATTTGCTGTGCGGTACCCGAAAAATTACTGATTCCTGAACCTACAAGGACAGGTTCAGTATTGGAACATGCGCTAAAGTGCACTTGCAGATCGAAAATAGACCTCCCGACCAGCACACCTGAACGATACTCGTTAATGGCAATGGCCACAATAAACGAACCCGCCATACTGCCACTAAATGAGAGGTCTCCTGTTAACGAATCGATCGAAATACCAGGTATCGGCTGAAGAAAGGAAAAGCCTGAGGCATACTGAATGGGAGAAAAACCATCTAGCGCAGGGAATAGTTGATACCGCAGTTCGTCACAATCCAGATCTATAGCTGCTGCGTTAATTACTTCCGGAACTCCAGTGCACAAATAATGCGGCTGCATGTCTGAAATGATCGCAGAAGAATTCGGCCCAAGATGTGGAGCTGGCAAATTGGCCAAAACCGTCAAATCGTCCGAGAGGGTATTTACAGCATTCACCACCTCCGTTCTACAACACTCGTCATAGCTGAAGGAATAAGAACATGTTGGATCCAGGATCGTATCTGCCTCAAACAGGTATAGCTCTTGACCACGAAGTATACCGCTTCCATTACATGAGGTCGGAAAAGTCGACGTATCACAACTCTGAGAAACATCGCTGACCGAGAGCAGGGTCATGACCAAATCACTGCTCGTACCGCTACACCCTGTAACCCTCACTTCAGCGGGAAGTGCGAATGGCACCCCGCCACAATCACTGACTAGCGAAAGCGTGACCTTGTATTGATTCCCAGTAACATGTTTATACGAAAGATGACCAGCGGTCAAATGACTGGCATAGGATGAGGTGATTATAAAAGTGAAAAGAAATGTAAGTGGTATGATTAATCTACTGATCTGCATTGCTCTGTTTTACGATAACTACTGAATGATCTATTTCCATAAGCAAATATACTTGCTTTTCGCAGTTGCGTTCTGTCCTTCCAACCATACGAGCTCTTCGCACCATTCAAGGCTTTGAGCAATCATTCATAAGAATCAGCACGGATCAGCGTTGTTGATGCATGAAAAGGTTTCTTGGGCGCCTCTTTCGATCTAGGAAGATCGTTTTCATGAACTTAGTGCTGGTTTCCTTGGCTTACTGGGCAAATGGAGAATACCAGGCTTTCTGCAATCCTGTCCCTTGGGCAAAATGGGTATTGGCCATCAGTATTGCACCCGTGCTTTTTCAGCCAGTTGTGCAATGGAAAGGGATATGGAGTAAGCGTATCGTGTTCTTCCTACATGGTGTTGCTTTTTGTTGCTGCGTTTATTGCATTTTCTTCATCGGTCTCATGCATTTTGTCGCATTTCTCGCCGTCTTCTTTTTAATGCCCTTTGGGCTATTGGCCTACCTACCTCTATTCTTATTCGCACAAATACTCTTTCATATTCGACATGCTGAAGACAGGATCAGTAGACGTTCATTCAGATCTGCGCTTGTCAGTTGTCTGGTAGTAAGCCTTGGCGCAGCTTTCTGGTTCAACCACGAGTTTCATGCGATCAACGACGCATGGAAAGGACAATCCGAACCAACAGAGATCCCAGAGAATTACATGACCGAGCGGATGCTTGGTATGCACTTCAAGTATCATTTGTCCTATACCATTTATGACGGCTGGCGCCCACCCTTACACGACCCAGCGTTGGTCGTGGCGGTTTGGTTGAACGCACCGTTTATTTCGGAATTAGATATCAGTGGTTTAATGCCTGCTCCTCCGTATCGAACTACTTATGATCTAAATCGCCGGGTAGCCGTTTATCGATCCGTGTTCCCTGATGTTCCTGTACGACAAGCATGCAGCTGCGCCAAGGAATACAGGGGCACATATTACAACGATCCTATTCTTGATTAAATCCTTCCATTCGGCTTCCGCCTTCTCCAGCTTTCTGACCATCACGGTCAGGCCATTCGAGCCATCTACCCATCCGTTCATGCGGGTTCAGGCCATACTGAAAGTGCAGCACCTGCTGTCTCTTCGTCATCCTTCTCCTCTCCATCTTCACCGTCATCTCAGTCTTCTCCTCCATTCCTGTCTTTACTTTCTTCTCTGTCTTCCCCATCCCATCCATCCATTTCAAGTCGCCTACCCATCCGTTCACTCGGGTTCGGACGATTCGAGCCACAATTAACAGTCTGCTTCGGCAGGCTCAGCATGACAGGAAAAGAAGTCACATCGCACCACTCCCACCCTTCGTACCTTTACCCCATGCAACTACAGAACTATGCGAACGGTGAATGGATCACCGGCACAGGCAAGCAAACCGAACTCTTCGACTCCGTTACCGGCGAGGTGGTAGCAACCACCAGCAGCGCGGGGCTCGACTTCAAGGACATGCTCGAATACGGGCGCAAGAGCGGACATGCACTCCGCAAGATGACTTTCCAGGAAAGAGGGCTCATGCTGAAGCGTTTAGCGCTGTACCTGTTCGATCGGAAGGATAAGTTCTACGAGATCAGTTACAAGACCGGAGCCACCAAAGCCGACAGCTGGGTGGATATCGAAGGCGGCATTGGAAACGTGTTCGCCAATGCCAGTTTGCGCCGACAGTTCGGCAACTACCCCTGGTATGTGGATGGCGAGGCTGTGCGTACGAGTGAGAACGGAACATTCATCGGTCACCACATCATGGTGCCGAAAGAAGGTGTTGCGGTGCATATCAATGCCTTCAACTTCCCGATCTGGGGCATGCTCGAGAAAGTAGCCGTGAACTGGATGGCGGGTGTACCTGCTATCGTGAAGCCAGCAACCGTAACTAGTTTCTTGACGGAGGCCATGGCCCGCGAGATCATCGATTCGAAGATCCTACCGGAAGGTGCTTTGCAGTTGATCTGCGGAAGCGCGCGCGGCATACTGGATAATGTGGAAAGCCAAGATGTAGTGACCTTCACGGGATCGGCCTCTACAGGTCGCATGCTGAAAGCACATCCGAGACTGATCGAGGAAAGTGTACCATTCAATATGGAGGCCGATAGCTTGAATAGTATTGTATTAGGTCCTGATGTAAAAGTGGAAGATGATGAGTTCAAACTCTTCATCAAAGAAGTAGGCCGTGAGATGACCCTCAAGTGCGGACAGCGCTGTACAGGTGCGCGACGCATCATGGTGCATGAAGGTATGGTCGAAGATGTGCAGATCGCACTCGGCAAAAGACTGAGCGGAACCGTGATCGGCGACCCACGTGCCGAAGGCGTTCGTATGGGAGCATTGGCCGGGCAAAAGCAACGCGACGAGGTGAAAGCCCAACTTGATGAGTTATTGAAAGGCTCCGAGATCGTTTACGGCAGTGCCGACGAAGTGGAAGTAAAAGGAGCCGATGCGCAGA
>CAZPEQ010000178.1:0-5786 GCA_964585605.1 uncultured Weeksellaceae bacterium
GGGGTGTTCTGGGGAACTGGTATTGCCAGTCTACGAAAGAGTAGAAAAAGAGGCCTTCACCGCACTGACAGAAGTGGGAGATCCCATGAAGTCGCTTTTCCCCCGAAAGACGACTTCCTAATGCATTGCGATGAAGGCTTTCTCTATTTCATTTCAAGCACTTTTATTGCGTATCAAATGCAACGGTTCAACAGGGTTGCTCGTGCGTTTTGCAACTTCAAACCGATCTTCAAGGGAAGACGCGATCATACGGCTGAACAGGAATGCGGCAATTACCATGAACGAACAGTAGAAACCTAAGGCTCGTTGGTTATATGTGGCAACATTTTCGTACAGTTTTTCGGAATCGCGCCGAAGATCATCAATGATAGCGAACAATTTATCTTCCCAGAAGATCATTTGCGCATAGCGACCTGAATTTGTTCGTACCCCCGTTTCTTGACCGATCCTTACCAGTCGATCAAAGTCTTTCTGATATGCGGCAAGTAGCTCTATTGCTGCCGTTTTTGAAGTGCTCTCCGCCGCTCTTTGGATCCTCACCCGGGTTTTCGCTAATAGCTCCTTGAATTTAGCGATGTATTTTTCTTCTCCTGTGAGTAGAAAGTCCTTTTCGCAATTCCGTAACTCCAAGATGCTCACTTCTGCTAACAAAGGATTCTCTCGTAGCATTTTTGATACCGAATTGATGCTGCCTAAAATGCCACTTGATTCGCCACCTTTTTCAATTAGTCGACTGGCGATCCAATCGAAAGCACTGGTGTGCTTGTATATCTGATCCTTTATATCGGATAATTTACCATGATCCACATCTTCCATGTACACGGGGTCGATCAGTATCTCGTCGACCATGGCATATAAGGACTTGTTAGAGTTTTTCTTAAGCTCAAGACTTGCATTTTCCTTCGTATGAGCAAGACCAGCGCTGCTGCCTTCATGAACTAGAAAACTCTTTGTATGCAGAAAGTTGTGTGTTAGCTCGTTGTGCATGTGATCAAGCTTCGCACTGAGATTAGTGGCCTTTGATCGATTTGCTTTCGCATTTACCACCAGTACTGAGGAGGTAATAATGAACACAAGAGAAAAACCAAGTAGGTAGAGCAGGACAACTGTTCTATTCGTCATGATGGAGGTGTGTGGGATATACTAAAGCTTTTTACGTGTGTATACATATCAAGGTTTCACTCATGCATGTGAAGAAATGCGGCCCGTTTCTTTGTTTTATAATTAATACTGCAAACGTAGATGATTTGCAGTTACCAGGTCAACAATTCAATCCTTACATATGTTCAGACCAATGAAATTGGTTAAACAAGGCAATAAGATTTGTCTTAGAATTGGAATATGATCCGTTCTATTAAATCCTTTTCATCATAGCGCTCAGCGAGTATTTTCAATGCGTTGAGACTGTCCGTGATGCTTGCCAATGCTGCTGCGTTGATACCTCCATTCGTATTCCAGACAACACCTGCACGCCATGTCTTGGCCTGTTCAACAGATAGGCCATATCGTTTGGCTATCAAATGATGAGTATTTGGGTCGGCCATAAATTCTGCCGCCTGTGCTTGAATGCAATTCAATACCAATTTTAATTGACCTTTGTTTTCTTCGATAACCTGTTTTCGAGCAACAATAAGAAAACAAGGCCAAGGGGGCGTTACTTCATCGATCAGCCGGAACTCGCCAAGTTGCACAAGAAAATCAGTAGTGAATTTCTCCCATAAAAACAGCAGGTCAGGGCTTTCTGAAAAACGCTTCCGGGCACCGTTCAGATCATGAATGACCTCAAAGCTATTTTCGTTCAGTTCCCAGTTTTGCTGCGATGCTAGGAGGTATGCTGTTAAGTGCGAACCAGAGTTGAACCGACTAATTGCAAAGCGCGTTTCCCGAATATCGGCTAGTGATTGATAAGGACAACCAGCAGGTACATGTACCCCCCACGTGAGCGGGGAGTCAACATAAGTGCCTATGACCTTAACATCATCGTTGCGCAAACACTCTCTAACACTGCCTGTTGCAACCATGATCGCTATGTCCGTAGATCCTTCCCGCAGCGCCTCACACATGGCCCCTGTACCTTTAGGCTCATCGCTCCAGAGCAACGTGACACCTGCCTGTTTAAACCGACCACTTTCTATAGCCAAGTGCCAGGGAAGATTGAAGTGCTCGGGCACACCAACGCAACGTATATGCTTCATTTACTCATTTGCTGATCGGGTCCACGAGATCACCTTATTGGACAGGGGTAAATAATTAACTCGTAGGTGCTCGCCGGATGCTGGCAGGGGCTCCCCCTTCGTGACTCGTAACTTAAGGTGCCCATACGCTCCGCCGATCAATAAAAAGTTACCCTGAATACCACTTCCAACTTGAGGAGTAGTGGGCACTTCGATGATTTCCATGCATTTGTCTCCCTCGTTGATGTCATGTTTCAACCGTAAGTGATACTTCAGGAACAATGCGAACAGAATGATGAGCAAGAACATCATCAGGATCTTGACCATGATATGGTCGTAAATACTTATCAACGCGAATACCACTGATAGTGCCATGAAGAGGATAAAACGTAAGCGAAGATCTGCACGAAGTGATTGAATCTCTTCCTTGGTCAATGGTGAACGTCCGACTTTATCGTGCAAGCTCAATTGAGGGCGTTTTGAATACATCGAATGTATTCATTTGTAGAAATACTTAAGGACAATTTTTGAAGCAAATTGTCAATGATCGCTCGTGATCAGACGCTAGCCCCTGCACCAAGGAGTTGTTTGATCGCCATGCATCTTCGCCCTAGGGTGGCGGCGAGCGACAATATGCCTTAATTTCAAACTCCTTTTCTTTATAGCAGATGGAATCGATAAGGATATTAGTAGCGGATCAACAAGAGTTGGTGGCAAACGGGTTGAAAGAACTATTCAAAAATGAGGAGCGCTATGAAATAGTTGGTCATGCAGCCACAGGAAAGAAAGTTCTGGAGTACCTGACTAAGGCGAAAGTAGACTTGCTCATCATGGATGTAACACTGCCCGAAATGGACGGTATAGATACGACCCGCGCGGTGCGTAAGAAGTATCCGGCACAACGCATACTGGCCCATTCTGCGCTGACTGAGATAGAGTACATCAATAGTATGCTTATTGAAGGCGCTTCAGGCTATTTATTGAAAGGAGGGGAGCGAGAAGAGTTTATTCTTGCCATAGAACAGACCATGAAGGGAGAAAAGTACTTAAGTCCTGCAGCAGAGAAGACCGTGGCAGATGGTTATAGCCATACAGATAAGGAAATGGACGGGGAGTACATTGGCCTTACGCAACGGGAGAAGGAGATTATTCGGCTTATTGCGCGTGAAAAGACCAATCAAGAAATGGCCGAAGAATTGTTCATTAGTGTGGAAACCATTAAGTCACACCGAAAGAACTTAATGACCAAGCTGAATGTAAAGAGTATTGCGGGGTTGGTTAAATATGCGGTTGATCGTGCATGGGTGTAAAGTAGGGTTTACATGCTCTGAGGGCGTTCATAGAAGGAGCTCAGGAGCTATTTTAGCTAGGAACGAAGAGGTCAATCATCGATTAAGCTGGTCAATTCCCCCACCTTGGTTTGCACGCCATGTGTACTCTTACTCCAGATATGGTTTTGGTGGTCAACGTAGAATACTTGAGCGCCCCACGTAATCCTTTTGGAAAAATCATGCTCCTCCAGGTCTTCCAGCAAGCCAAATTCAATTGGTTCCGCGTAGTTATTGAACCAAACGACATGACTTTCATGGGTCACGTAATAGTTGTTTTCGTCGCGTAGAAAACGCAGGCGGTGCGTAAAGCTCTCTTCACGGGTCAATTCAAACTGATTCCCTTGCGAAGCTAGGCGATCAGGGTCTCGCCAACCTTGTTCGATAGCCTTTAGTCGGGCCGCTGCAGGAGGGTGTGTCTTGGTTCCGTGAGGATCTCCCGCTATCTGCATAGCGGCCAAACTCTGAGGTAAGGATGCGCCCATACTGCGCAGTATAAAACCAGAGTACTTATCGCAGGCTAGTTCATCGCCAGGGCTCACTTTTCCTGGATCCAAGGTATGACCCAGTAGGTGGTGGGCTATCTCATGTGCTAAAATGCTGATCGCCGACCAATCGGTCTTACTGGAATCGGCAATGGAGGCGATGAATTGCGGGTTATACTCTACATACCGCTTCTTGTTCTTGATGTAGGCGATAGCCGTTTTGACCTCATCATTCTCCAGCACCACGAAATTTGCTTCAAGCCCTGAATATTGAATGATCTGGTAAACCGCTTCTTTCGCGGCCTGCTCGGTGACTTGCACTTCTTGCGTAGAACCGTTATTTACAGCCAATAGGAGCAGCAAGAAGGTGTGGAGTGGTTTACGTAAGAACGACCTCATCAATAGTAATTAGACCGTCGTCCTCGTCCATCTCCTCGGTTATCACGATTTGCCGCAATAAGCGCTCGTCTTATCTCCTCAAATTGCTGTTCTCCTTCTTCCTTCTGATCTAGAATATCTTTTTGGCTAAGTACCTCAAACCGAGGATGAGTGGGGCCAGGTTGATCCTGTTCTATCATAATGACCGCCGCTTTCCATACCAAATTATCCGAATCATCTTCGTACAAGTACTTGTAATAATGCGTGTTGTAGTGTCTTCCTCTAATGCTATCGGTCACGGTGCGAACGAATAGGATCGAGTCTGCATCTTGTACATCTCCGTATGTGTAAGTGCGCATATCCTTGTTCAGCAGGTCTCGTATGAAGATCGCTTCGATGCTTAAGGAGTCTTTGAAGTGATCCGTTCGCTCAAGTCGTTTCAGCGTCATGAAACTCTCCATAGGTTTATCGGGGTCAAGCAATTCGTCACATAGCGCATCACTCGGGCTAATGCCTTTTTGTTTTAGGAAGTAGGTGTAGCGCTCAACGGAGTGCGTTCGTGTCGCATTCGCACATCGGTCGAAAAAAGCTTTCGTTCCCGCGACATTGCGGTACGGATATAGCAAGTTCCAGTATATGTCCATCATAATGGGGTAGATGTTGGTGTCATCGTCCGTGTCAAAATGATACTGGTCATCCTGGTCAGAAGAAGAGTTCATTCGTCTGAACTCCACCTTCGCCTCTTGGGTAAGGAAACTAACACGATCACGGTATAAACGTTTGTCTACAACATTAGAGTCGAGCATGGTGGAAAGCAACCGCAACACCGGCGCTTCATACTCGTCGTAACTGGTCAGGTCAAGCAACTCAGGAAACATGAGCTTACTGAGTTCGAGCGAATCGCGCAAGGCTCCAAAAATGCCCCCGTTATTGTCAATACGTACACCAATTGGTGCCTCCCAAAGCATCAACTCCTTCGCCCGACTCATTGCTGTAACATTTTCCATTTTGATCAGCGCTTTCAATATCTCTACCTGATACTCGGCACTGTCTGTGAAGATCCTGAACTCTTTTTCGAGGCGGTTGATGTTCTCCTCAGAGTCATCTACCCATTGCACCCGAATGTTCCGTGTCTTGTAAGATTCCCGATCCTCTTTTGTTGCAAGAGGAGGAGGGGTTTTCACCAAAGCACGGTAAAGTTTTAAGCGACTATTCTTATCGAACGAATAGGATTGACTCAGGCGGTCGTTAGCCCGCTCGAAAATGGCAGAATCCGTACTCATTATATCCGCAGTGAATTGTTCTAGCGGTTCTTCTCTGAAATTCCCGATAGCTAACGTATCCGGTAGGAACTTAAGATCCTTCAAGAATCGTTGCGCGAATTCACTTTCCCCAACATGCTTGTCGATTACTGTGGTCAT
>CAZPEQ010000179.1:0-5662 GCA_964585605.1 uncultured Weeksellaceae bacterium
CGCCGAAGACGACTGGAAGTAAAAAGGGAAAGGTAGAAGAGTTAAACGTTAATGGCCGCTGGTTAAAGGCTAATTAGGAAACGAGAAAGAGTTAATGGTTAGTCGTTAATAGACAGTGAGCGCATGGAATACAGAAATGAACAATACTCCTGTCAGTCTGAGCGCGCCGAAGACGACTGGAAGTAAAAAGGGAAAGGTAGAAGAGTTAAACGTTAATGGTCGCTGGTTAAAGGCTAATTAGGAAACGAGAAAGAGTTAATGGTTAGTCGTTAATGACAATAAGCGCATGGAATACAGAAATGAACAATACCCCTGTCAGTCTGGGCGCGCCGAAGACGACTGGAAGTAAAAAGGGAAAGGCAGAAAAGTTAAACGTTAATGGTTACTGGTGAAGGGTTAATAGTAAACGAAATCCTTCGACAGACTAAGGAAAAGGAAACAAGAAAAGCGGAATGCAGGAGATCAACACACTGGGTGATTTAAAGAAAAGTGCTTACGTAAGTCGCAGCGTGAAGGAAGAACTACGCGTGAATCTGATCGCAAGAAAACAGAGCGGCGAAACCTTGTTCGAAGGTGTGTTAGGTTACGCTGACACCGTAATTCCAGCTATTGAACGTGCAATCCTCGCCCGCCACAACATCAACCTACTTGGGCTTCGCGGTCAGGCTAAAACTAGAATAGCACGGCAAATGGTAGAGCTCCTAGATGAGTTCATGCCAATTGTTGCGGGAAGCGAATTGAACGATGACCCACTGAACCCACTTTCGCGTTACGCCAAAGACTTGATCGCTGAAAAGGGAGACGATAC
Source organism: uncultured Weeksellaceae bacterium (assembly GCA_964585605.1). GTDB lineage: Bacteria > Bacteroidota > Bacteroidia > Flavobacteriales_F > PHOS-HE28 > CAZPEQ01. The sequence goes on from CAZPEQ010000179.1 coordinate 809, forward strand.
TCCTATAGATTGGGTGCATCGCAGCGAACGCTACGCCGAAAAATTGGCCACGCCGGACGTCACCGTTGCGGACCTGATCGGTGATAGTGATCCGATCAAAGCTGCTAACCTCGGCTTGGATCAAAGTGATGAACGCGTCATTCATTTCGGCATCATACCACGTAGTAACCGCTGCATATTCGTGATCAACGAATTACCTGATCTACAACCCCGCATTCAAGTAGCTCTCTTCAATATTCTACAAGAAGGAGATATTCAGATCCGCGGTTTTAAAATGCGCTTACCGCTGGATATTCAATTCGTTTTCACCGCAAACCCAGAAGACTATACGAATCGCGGTGCGATCATTACACCATTGAAAGACCGTATTCAAAGCCAGATCCTAACGCACTATCCTGAAGATATAGAAACGGCAGTGCAGATAACCGAACAAGAGGCCAAAGTGCATGAAGATCAAGCAAGGCGCGTGCGTGTACCAAGCCTCCTGCGCAAGCTGGTTGAGTTAATCGCGATGGAAGCCCGGGACAGTGAGTTCATTGATCAAAAAAGTGGTGTAAGTACCCGCTTAACCATTAGTGCGATGGAAAGCTTGATGAGTTCAGCGGAACGCCGTGCGATCATAAACGGAGAGGATCTAGTGACCACCCGAATCAGTGACCTCTTCTCGATCATACCGGCTATGACAGGGAAAGTTGAATTGGTTTACGAAGGAGAGCAAGAAGGCCCAGAGAAGGTGGCTTACCATTTGATTTCGAAAGCCTTAAAGAACGTATTCTCAGAAAACTTCCCGCAACCAGGTTCAGGGTCTTTGGAAGATTCATACCACGCCATCTTAGAACATTTCGGCAAGAACGAAGTTGATCTCGTAGGTGACGATACCACTGCAGACTATAATAGCAAGTTGCATAAGGTGAGCAGTTTGAAAGAACTGGTCTTGCGTATGATCAACGATGTATCGGAAGAAGAAGTACCAGTATGGATGGAACTGGTGTTGCACGGTTTGGCAGAGAGCAACAAACTCGGTCGTTCAGTATTGAACCAGCAGATCAGTTTCAACGACCTATTCAGCTCGATTTTTACCGGTAGCGAAGAAGAGGAAGGCAACGCACATTACTGATCTTCCTTTATTTACTGGTTGCGTACATTGGGCATCGACCAATGCCCAAATTCAACTATTTCTCTGTAGCGTATTTCCTTTTCTTTCTTCTCCTACCGATAGTGTATTCGCCGGTGATAGTTGATCCCGTTCTGGTTACACGGCATCTATATTTAAGCGCCTTTTTATTAATCATCGCACTCCGCATTTTCTACGAATGGCGGAAAGGGAGCCTGCGTTCTGACTTCTCGTTCGTACGTTCAAGGACACCTATTCTTCTGATTCTATTCTGTTTGTTCAATGTGCTATCGATAGCACAAGCCCTAGTTACATCCGAGAGTATCTACACTTGCTCAAGGGTCCTCAATACGGTGTTGTTCTTTTTCGTTACGAGCTATTTAATCATTGAGCGAAAACTAAAGATCGAATATCTGGTACTATCTGTTATCGCTTTCTGCACCGTGACCCTGCTTATCATGGGGTATCAAATTTTCTTCTCCGAGAGGGGTTTTGTGTTAGTCAATGCATCCATGGCCAACAAGAATCTTCTCGCCTCTGCCCTTTTTCTTTGTATCCCGTTCATTACCATGAGTGGGCTCATATCTAAAGCCTACAGAATCCTATCAATAAGCTTGTTCGTTCTTGTGACCACCGGATTGTGGTATTTACAAGGACGCGCTGCACTACTGGCAGCGGCAGTATTCTTGACCTTAACGTTCTTCCTTGCGTTAACCTTCTTACGCAAGAAGAATCATAATGTCAGAGGCACTATAGCGGCCTTCTTGGTATTACTGGTGATTGGAGTCGCAGGTAGCACAGTTGCATTTCAAAATCAACAGAAATATGCTCGGCTCTTCAATACCGAAACGGTAAAGAGCAGGTTGGTGCTATGGCAGAATTCCGCGGAAATGATCAAAGAAAGCCCCGTACTCGGTGTAGGAGCTGGCAACTGGAAGGTCCATGTAGCAGAATATGGCCTTGATCAGTTCGAACGCCGTGTACGATCAGGATCAGATATATATCAGCGCCCGCATAATGACTTCATTTGGATCTTCAGTGAGCTGGGGATAGCTGGTTTTATTTGCTATCTCGGGATCTTCTTTACGGTGACTCACCGATCATGGGGCGTGCTTAAGCAGGAATCAGATCCTCGAAAACTTCTCATCGTGCTAGCATGCACAGCTGGGATTGCAGGCTATGCCGTAAATGCAATGTTCGACTTCCCTTTGGAGCGCATCAGCCATCAATTGCTTTTTTTCACCATTCTCAGCATCTTGTTTGGGGCAACGCATCGCAAAACGCTGGCCATGGAGCCCAGCAAGCGGTTCATCAAATTGGCTGTCGCGTCAATTTCGATATTGATCATGGGGTCTGGAATTCTTGTGTGTGTTCATCGTTATTCTGGTGAGCAACAAACCTCCCGTTTACAGCAACAACGAGTGGACAAAGAGTGGGCCAATGTCGTGGAACTTGCAGACAAGGCCAAGAGTACATTTTATGAGCTTGATCCTGTAGGGATTCCATTGGATTGGTACAAAGGAGTAGGGTTATTTGAACTCGGCGAAATAACCCAAGCCACGGTAGCCTTTGAAAAGGCTCTTGAATTGACCCCGAATAGCATTTACGCGCTGAACAATTTGGCCAGCTGTCAAGAGTTACTCGGGGAGCATGATCAAGCAAGGGTTCTGTACTTACGCGCCTTAACTATCGCTCCACGCTTCGAAGAGGCTCGATTGAATCTTAGCGCCAGTTATTTTAACGCGAAAGAAATACAACAAGCGTTTGAAATGATCGATCATGTCAATCTTGAATGCAAAAATCCTAAGTACAGCATCTTTCTGCCGGTGATCCTTGAAGCAAAAGTTCAACAAATAATAACGCAACACTCGGACAGCCTGATAATCAACAAAATTCAGACTGCGTATACCAATCCGCAGCAACTTGTGCAACTGTATATGGAAGCAAAACGAAATAAGAGCACGCTGACCCAGGGCTTAACAAGGCAACCATAGACGTGAACTTACGTCTACTGGGTGTATCCTAATTGTGACCTTAGATGAAAAGCATTTGTATCTCCTTGATATTAGCGTGTTCGTTCTCTGTTTGTTTCGGACAGTCCATTGTATCCGTGACCCCTGATACCGCTTATCCAGGAATATCATACTTGAACGTGACGATCATCGGTTCCGGAATAAACTTCACGTCACCAAGTCTTTCATTGGTAGACTTCGCGTTTTGCGCTGCTTGCACCAACACCTGTATCAATAGCGTAATTGTGAATTCACCTGCTTCGGTCGATATCAGTGTGAACATTCCTGACAATGTCGCAGCAGGCGACTATCCTGTAATATTAGGTTCCAGCAACGATACAGTGTCCAGCAATTTCCATTTACTCCCTCCTCCTGCCCTCACGGCAATAGATCCCCCAGTCGGTTTAAGAGGACAAACCCTAGATGTAACGATTGCTGCCGCTAACTCACTCTTAACACAGGCAACGGGGACAACGGTAAGCTCTCCCAGTCTGACGGTGAATTCCTTTTCTGTGTTAAGCAATGACTCCGTTACTGCCAATATCACCATTCCCGTAAGCGCCCCCATTGGTTCGCATACAATAAGTGTTCCTCATTGGTCGTTTGGAAATTTTTTCAACCCGACCTTCGGTTCGTTTCTCGTTCCAATATCACCCTTAGCTGGTATAATGCCTTGGCAGGTTGCTCAGGGGCAGACTTTGGATGTCAGTATCCTGAGCCATGGTAACACGCATTTCACGCAAGCCACAAACATGATCGATTTCGAAGCGGGAAGTGCTATGGTCAATTCGGTTAACGTGATAAACGACGATTCCATTGTTACCAACATCACCGTTCCGAGTGGTACCCCCTTAGGGACCTATGATGTGACCGTTTCCAATTCAATCGATGGCCAACTTACCTTATCAAATGCTTTTAGCATCACTGGGAACGTCGGCATTGGAGAAATCAAGGACAACAACGAGATCCATGTCTACGTCAATCCAATCAACGAACAAATAAACGTCACTGCAAACAATCCTATCTTGGCGATTAATCTATACACGAATTCTGGCCGTGAAGCCATGAACCACAGTGCGGTTAATAGCTCCAATTACGAAGTAAGCTCGAAAGGGCTTTCATCGGGAATCTACTTGATCAAGGTCATGACAGAACACGGAACCGCAACTAAGCGTTTTTTTATAGAATAGAGTATCCCTTGTTCCGTTACCTTGTCAACTAAGCGCTCCAACATGGTCACTGAATCGCGCTTCGATTATGAAAATCGCGCTTTTCAACAAATTCCAAGGGCGCATGATGGCGATGATCATGGCGCTGGCCACGATCATTTTCTTTGGGCTTGGCGGAGCCGCTATTATCGTATGGTGGCAAGGCCGGGAATTGCCAAATGTGTTCACCGTGCACCCGAGTGTGGGTTGGCAAATCCTGATCGGTGTCATTGGCGGCACTCTACTAGGGCTCCTCGCTCAGTTCATTGTGAGCAGAAAAGCGATGGGCAATATGGGGCTGCGTTATGGCGCACTCATTCAAAGTCTACAAACCACACCTGCAGATCGCATCATGATATCGCTTTGCGCAGGTGTGGGCGAAGAGATCTTCTTCCGCGGGGCCCTGCAATACTGGCTGGGTATACCAGCAACAGCGATCATTTTTGTTGCCATACACGGTTACCTGGATCCGCGAGATAGAAAGTTGTTCCTCTATGGGCTTTTCATGACGGCGATTATG
>CAZPEQ010000180.1:0-5661 GCA_964585605.1 uncultured Weeksellaceae bacterium
GCTGCGTTCAACAAGCCCGTGAACCGATCGGTAAGACCGTATTCGGCATACAGGTTGGTGTTAAAAATGCCGGAGGTAAGATTGGGATCGATCAACCCTTGATCGGTGTAGTGTTCGTCAAAAATGATCCACCACTCCGCTAGCTTAAAATACCCTTGACTCCTTTTCTGCACCCAGCCGCCACCAGCTAAGGCTATTGATGAGGAATAGGCAAGGACGACGGTTAAAAGCACGAGCTTTCTCATGATCGTTGCGTTGAAAGGTTTTAATTAGTTGATTAGACCGTCACCAACCTTCACGTTGAATGGAGCGCAGAAGTATAGGATGTGCGAGTAGTCATTCAATCCCACATTCTGTATGGTGTAAGAGTGTGCACCTGAGAATACCTGTACGGCGCCTATCTCGTGCGCTGCAGCAATGGAATTCGGGTTGTTGGTCAAGTAGACATACAATCCCGGTAAGCCTGAACTGGCTACATAATTGGATGCAATGTCCAGAATGAGGTCCGTTCCGTTTGGATCCTCACGCAACACAAAGTCACCAGCCAGTTGATAGAATGTGGTGGTCTGGATCGTTCCCGTCCTTTCGCCAGGCATGAACACCACGGCATCCATAGATATCGCCACGTCGTGCGTGTCAAAAATGGTTGGGTCTCCACCCTGCTTACGCACACTGATCGTACTCGTTCCAACAGTAAGCGGCTGAATAAGCCCGGTGCTTTGATCGATCGTGAGCACGCTTTGATCTGAACTTTCCCAGAGCAGGTCCGCCTGCTCAGCAATACCTACATTGTTGAAGTAGGTCGCGTTCATTTGGAACGTGCTATCAATATTCAAGGAATCAATGCCATTGGTAATGCGCAGCACTGGATCTACCGCGTCATCAACAAAGTCATCCTTAATACAGGAAGTTACGCCTAAGAGGATCAACGCGGTAATGGGTACGATCTTATTCATCTTGTGCACTTTTGACGGTTTAACGGTGCAAAGGTAGGAGGGGTTTTACAACAATTATCACATTATAGTAACATGTTTAGGGTGTCTATAGGAGGCTAAAGGCTGCAATTGTGCTTGCTAATGAGGGCTTAACTGCCCCAATGCTGCCAAATTGCGGTGCATGACCCTACGTGATTTATGCCGCTGGCAGCTACTTTTATACCGTGGAAATCGTGGAAGAACAGCATAATATTTCGGTGCCATTTGAAGCGTGGGGGCTGAACTTGGAGAATCCGCTGATCATAGCAGGCCCCTGTAGCGCCGAGAGCGAGGAGCAAGTATTGGAAACGGCGCGTGCTGTGGCAAAAAATCCCCAGGTAAAGGTATTTCGGGCAGGTGTTTGGAAACCGCGAACACGGCCAGATCATTTTGAAGGGGCTGGGGTTGGTTCCTTGCCCTGGCTTGGCCAAGTAAAGGCTGAAACAGGACTGTTGACCACGACCGAGGTGGCGAACGCAACCCACGTAGAGGAATGTTTGAAGGAAGGGATAGACATGTTGTGGATCGGGGCAAGGACGATTCCAAACCCCTTTGCAGTGCAGGAGATCGCTGATGCACTACGTGGGGTGGATATACCCGTATTTGTGAAGAACCCCTTGAACCCCGACCTGAATTTGTGGATCGGGGCGATTGAACGCCTCGCCAAGGTGGGGATAACAAGAATAGCAGCTATTCATCGGGGTTTCTCCTGGTTCGGGGAACGAGACCTGCGGAATGCGCCCATGTGGGAATTCCCAGTACGGCTAAAAGCCCGTATGCCTGAAGTGGAGGTCATTTGCGACCCAAGCCATATTGCCGGGCAACGCAGTCGGGTGGCGGAGATCTCGCAAAAGGCGATGGACTTGAACATGGACGGCCTCATGATCGAGGTACATCGAGATCCTGATAACGCGCTAAGTGATGCTGCGCAACAATTGACGCCGAATTCCTTACATGACCTACTTGCCAATCTAAAAATCCGCGAATCGGCTGTGCCAGAAGCATTACGCACCCAGTTAGATGAGTTGAGGCAGATGATAGATGGGGTGGACGAGGAGATCGCACAGAAATTGGCGGCCCGCGCGGAGTTGGTGGATCGCATAGGCCAGTACAAATTCGAACACAACGTGGCTATTCCGCAGCAAGCCCGGTTTGATGAAATACTGAAGCTGCAGCGTGAGTTGGCCAGCGCGTTGGGAATCAACGAAGACCATATGGAAGAGGTCATGCACGTGATCCACAAGGAGAGCATCAGGCGCCAAACAGAAATTTGGAAGTCTCTGGAGACCAATAGTTAGTGGGAATTCATGGCTTCCCGCTGTATTGAAGGCCCTGTTTGCTTATCTTACGAATCCGCTGCAAGGGAAATTTACTGATAACATGAAGAATAACTACGTTGTACTGGTATTGACACTAGGTGTATTGAGCCTAGAAGCCAATGGACAAATTTCGTTCACCGACCACTCCTCGTTGCTCAATGGCACCTACCACAGCGGTGGTGTTACGGGTGTGGTGGACATGAATGGTGATGGCTTAGATGATATTGTGATAACAGATGACTCCCGTCACATATTTATCGAGTACCAGAACCCTGATGGTTCTTTCACGCAACATGATTATGGGGTGATCTCGCCTATGAACCAATGGGGTGCAGCAGTTGGTGATATCGATGCAGATGGACACAAGGATATTTTCTCTGGCGGATCATATGACGGTGTGCATTTGATGCAGATCTCGCAACCGGGAACAAGTGCAGTGGTCGCGCTCAACAACGGAAATATGTTCATGCAATGTGCCAACGTTGCTGATATTGATAACGATGGTTGGCTAGATGCCTTTGGCTGCCATGATGATGCGGATAGCCGCATTTGGATCAATGACCAAACAGGTGTCTTAGACTTTACACCCGTCATTGATTTCACCACTACGCCGGCAAGTGATATGAGTGGGAATTATGGCAGTTGTTGGACTGATGTTGATCAGGATGGCGATCTGGACTTGCACATAGCCAAGTGCAGGCTTTCCGTCAACGACTCTACCGACCCTCGTCGTATCAACTTAATGTACATCAATGATGGTAGTGGCAATTTCACCAACGAAGCAGGTATACGCGGTATTGATTTAGGGAATCAAAGTTGGACCGCCGATTTTGGTGACATTGATAATGATGGCGACCTAGATCATGTGGTGTTGAACCATGACAATACGATTCGCCTATTTGAGAACGACGGCAATGGATTCTTTACAGAGATAACAGCCGGCAGTGGTTTGGAAGTAACAGGTTTTTATACGCAAAGCATAATGCGGGATTTTGACAATGACGGCTACTTGGATCTGATCATATCAGGCGCCGTGAACTTCTTGTTCAAGGGTAACGGTGATGGAACCTTTACGGATATGTCAAGTGCCCTCCTTACAAATGACCTCTTGCATTCTTTTGGCTTGGGGGACCTCAACGCGGACGGATTTGTTGATTATTACGCCAGTTACGGTGACATTTTCGTAGAGCCTGATCCAAACAATCCAGATAAGATCTGGCTTAATGACGGCAACGCCAATAACTGGGCGGCATTCAACTTGGAAGGAACCGTAAGTAACGCAGATGCAATAGGAGCCACTACCTTGATATACGGCGCTTGGGGAGTTCAAATGCGTGAGGTACGTTCAGGAGAGAGCTACGGCATAACCAATTCTTTTACAGCTCACTTCGGGCTTGGGTCTGAAACCGTGATCGATAGTGTCGTCATCAACTGGCCCAGTGGCCTTTCTGATACCTATTTGAATGTAGATGCGGGTGCATACTACACGGTGATCGAAGGACAACAGATCAGTGTTGGGGTTGAAGAATTGGGGGCAAGGAACTTATCGCTTTGGCCCAATCCATCAGTAGGGCTGGTCAATGTTGCAATTGGCGACTTAAAAGGCGACCGGCTCAATGCCCAAGTATTTGATGTGGCTGGGCGGATCGTCTGGAGCAGTGTATTGGCGCAAAAAGACCTAAGCGCTGGTCAAGCCGTATTGGACTTGAGCCACCTGGCAAAGGGTGATTACGTGCTGAAGGTGGCCGATGGAGAAGTCTCGGTCTCGAGTATTTTCGTCCTCGAATAGAAGAAACCGAATCTGTGTACAAAGCCCTTCACTTTGGAAGGTGCTTTGTTTTTAATGATCAGTGTTAGATGACAAGCTGAAACTGCTGGAAACCAAGAATCAGCAGTGATTCTAAAACAGCTTAAAGGTCAAACATCCTGGTTTTGTGTATTTTGCGCTTTCCTCGCAAGGGAAATTTACGCAGCAACATGAAAAAATATCACCTCGTACTATCTGCAGTACTAGCCGTTCTGGGAACAAGTGCTAGTGGCCAAATTTCATTTACCGATAATTCTTCTTTACTCAATGCTACCTACCGCAGTGGTGGTGTTACAGGTGTGGTGGACATGAATGGTGATCGCCTAGATGATATTGTCATCCTGGATGAATCACGCCATGTCTTCATTGAATACCAAAACCCGGATGGGTCATTCACCCAGCACGATTATGGTATGATCTCACCCGCTGCGCAATGGGGTGCTGCCATTGGCGACGTAGATGCTGATGGGCACAAAGACATTTTTTCAGGCGGTTCATATGACGGTGTGCATTTGATGCAGATCTCGCAACCAGGAACAAGTACAGTGGTGGCACTCAACAACGGGGCGATGTTCATGCAATGCGCCAACGTTGCGGATATCAACAACGATGGTTGGTTAGATGCATTCGGTTGCCATGATGACGCAGATAGCCGTATTTGGTATAACGACCAAACGGGTGTGCTCAATTTTACGCCTGTCATTGACTTTACCACCACGCCAGCAAGTGATATGAGTGGGAATTACGGAAGTTGCTGGACTGACATCGATCAGGACGGAGACCTGGATCTGTACATCGCGAAGTGCCGCCAGTTCGTGAATGATCCGACGGACCCGCGCAGGATAAACGTACTGTTCATCAACGACGGTAACGGGAACTTTACGGATGAAGCAGGTATAAGGGGAATTAACCTAGGCGACCAAAGTTGGTCTGCCGATTTCGGGGATATCGATAATGATGGTGATATGGATCATGTTGTGTTGAACCACGACAATACCATTCGGCTTTTTGAGAACGATGGCAATGGGTTCTTTACCGAGATCACAGCAGGTAGTGGTTTAGAAGTAACGGGTTTCTATTTGCAGAGCATCATGCGCGACTTTGACAATGATGGTAATCTGGATCTCATTATTTCAGGAGAGGTGAACTTCCTCTTCTTGGGTAACGGAGATGGAACCTTCACCGATGAGTCTAGTGCGTTGGCGTCTGCTGACCTCTTGCATTCATTCGGCTTAGGAGACCTCAATGCAGACGGGTTCGTCGATTATTACGCGAGCTATGGTGAGACCTATGTTGGCACGGATCCGAACAATCCGGATAAGATCTGGTTGAACGATGGGAACGCCAACAATTGGGCTGCATTCGAGCTAAAAGGAACCACAAGTAATGCCGATGCAATTGGCGCTACAACATTGATCTATGGTGCTTGGGGCGTGCAAATGCGCGAAGTGCGTTCTGGTGAAAGCTACGGTATAACCAATTCTTTTGCGGCCCACTTTGGTTTGGGATCAGAAACGGTGATCGATAGTGTGGTGATCAATTGGCCCAGCGGTATTTCTGA
>CAZPEQ010000181.1:0-5655 GCA_964585605.1 uncultured Weeksellaceae bacterium
TGAAAAGGCCCACAACAGCTACAGCAATGATCTTCCAGAATTTTAAGAGTACTGAAAAGAACCCCGCCTTGGCAAGTAGTTTCCCTGCCACAAGGCCACCGATCCCGTACGCCGCAACTTCATCAATATCAGGATTGAAATCTGCATAACGGTTGCCATCAAGAAACTCAACGCTACCTAGTATATCATCAATGTCATTCTGGAATGTTGGCAAAACTTCCATATCTCCGATTGCATTCATTACTACATACCCTCTTCGACCCAGCACGCGAATGTTGTAATTCAGCGTTGTTCCTTCCGTGTCACTGAATGCCAGCTCCTTGGCCCAGTGTAATTTCTTGTTCACTTTATCATAGTAGGGGGGCGAAGCCCACCCAACCAGCTCGACAGATTCATAACCAAGTTCATTTCGCTGTTCATTGCTAGCCAAAGCATCTGCCTGCAACTCTTCCAGCAATTCGTCGTAGTCAATGTCTTCCGCATCATCGTCTTCTATGAACCCTTCTTCTTCGTAGGTGATCTCTACCGCATAATCCATGTCATCCATAGGAGAGGAATTCTCATGAAAGAGAAGACCTAAACATGGCTGAGGAGGGTTTCCCCAGAGCTCGGTAAGAACATATTCACTTTGCTCGGAATCCAAGAACTTATACCCTTCTGGAACGGTTAAGCTGGCTACACCGCCTGCAAGTTCAATGGTACCGTATTGGTAGGTGAATGAGTTTTCAATGCTATCCAGTTCTGCCAAGTAGGCCTGCAACTCTTCAACCGCCACGTCCACGCTATCCTCCCCGGTTGCGAAAGCATTCTGAAAGGCCAAAAGGGTGCAAAAGGCAATAAGTATCTTGTTCATGATCGCAAGTAATTAGGAGTTAAGTTCAATTAGCTGTTTAAGGTTAAACAGCGTCGAATATACTGGCTTTGCCAACAATCAACGCCGACCTAGTACTTGCGTAGCGTATATGGTTCTACTTCTGCGGTCTATTTTGAAATCAAAGTCGCAGTACTGAAAGGAAGGGTGAAGCATATTCTCAAGATGTCCCTTGGAGTCTTTCCAGCTGTTGAACATGCGCAGTGCTAATTCTTCTACATCGTTTTCAGAAAGCGTCAATGCTACAGGACCGAAATAGAGAATGTTCTCCCCTATCATGAGAAAATCCTGACCGCCTGCATGATGGACTCGTTTTAAAGCACTTTTCGTTTCTCGACGTCTTTGTTTGTGAGATAAACGACGGGTTTGGGCCATGTACCTGCTGTGCATGTAGGCAGCGCTTTGCAGGTACTTGTCTGGACTAAGTGTTTTTGCGCCGGATTCCAGACGCAACTGGTTAACGTGAATCAATAAAGCCTTGCGCATGTCAGCACGCTGTTTTGTTGATAGTTGCGCATTGCTCGCTACCAAAACAAAGCACAATGCGATAAGACCTAAGGCTCGCTTCATACTAGAATTAACGCTGATAAGCTAATCGTTAGTCTAACACCACGTAAAGCGCGGATCTGGCTTATTCAAGTGGTTGCCAACCTTCATTTAGCAACTCTTGCTCCTGATTTTGGAATGGTGGTTGGGGTGTAGGTTGTCTCTCTTTAGGAGGAATTACCTGCTTTTTCCGCTGAACGATCAATGAGCTTTGCAAAGACCAGAAGATGAGAGTGCCCAGTACAGGCAGCATCAAGATCATCAGCATTACGGGTACTTTATTACTCGGGTTTTTAAAGTCACTTTCCAGTATGCGCTTGAATGCTAATAACCATAAAATAAAGGTGGATAGGAGTAAGGCAAGAATAAGGAGAGGGAGCATCTTTACGAGACACGTGGTTTGGGAATAGGCTTTTTCCTTTTAGGACGAACTGCCTAAAAGTACGGTGGCTCTGCTCGGTAAGCACAATTGATGGCTATCGTTGCTTGTAAATGGGCTATAATCCTAACTTTGCGGCCATTAACGGAGGAATATATGCGTAACGCGGTAATTGGACTTTTTGGATTGAATATCATCACCCTCGCTATCGTGGTGTGGCTGTTGATGGATCGTAATGATGTGGAGCGTATTGAGGAGCCTTTGGCACAAGAAACACAAGTAGAGCTGGATCAAGCACCTGAATCCGTGGATTCGCTCATAACGGTACTCCCGTCTGATGCGAAGATCGCCTACTTTTTTATGGATAGTGTTTCCAATAATTACCAATTAGTTGCAGATAAGAGTGAATTGTTCAAGCGAGAGGCAAAACGACTAGAGGATCGGGTCAAAAGTGAAGCACGCAGGGCACAACAACGGTATCAGGAACTGGTCGGCAAGGATTATACGTTCAGTACGCAAGAGGAGATCAAAAAGAGTGAAGCGGAGCTAGCTGGTTTGCAGCAGAAAGTAGAGAATACGCAGCTCGAATCTGAACGAGAGTTGGCGAAATTGGAAATGGCCATGCTAGAAGAAGTGACATTGAATCTTACCGAGTTTTTGGAGGATTATAACGGTGTCCAAGGCCTAGATTTCATATACAGCATTCAGCCTGGAGGGCAGATCTGGGTAGGGAATGAAGGCTTGGATATAACCGACGACGTGCTTCGAGGATTGAATAACGATTATCAGCGTTCAAAACAACCTAAGCCCGTGGCAACGCCTACCGAGTCCGTAACACCCTAATGAACATTTTAGAGCAGAAGAAAAGAAGCCACATTGCTGGGTATGTAATTAGTATGTGGCATATCGAACAACTTGTTCGTGCTCAAAGTTTCGATTTAGAACAAGTGCTTAAAGTTCTTGTTGCTCCGGATGCTGACCCGGAAGAAGCTCTTGCGGCTAGATCCGTTTACGGCGGTATTGTGAAAAGGATGGGCGATCAAGGATTGCAGAAAAAAGGGCACCTGAACGAAGTTATGGAGTCCATTGCGGAGCTGCAGTTCTTGCATGATACCCTTATTGGGGCAAATACGGATGAAGCCTATCTGGCCTGTTATGAAAAGGCGAAACCGGGCATCAAAGACTTGCAAGCGCTAGGAGATTCGACAAGGGTCGGCGAAGTTGAGGCCTGCTTTAACGGGGTGTATGGCGTGCTCTTACTCCGAGCGAAAGGTACTGACATCAGCAAGGATACACAGGCCGCCGAGAAAGTGATCAGGGAAATGTTAGATGTGCTCAGTGATCGATTTCGGGCGATTCGTAGCTTCCCAGATGTTTCTTTGAACTGAACGAACGGCACGTAAGTTGTGCTTTATTGCTGAATGCGTAGGTACTTGACCATATTCGCCGTCTTACTGAGTGCTCTGGTCGTAGCCCAAAGTAGCACGACATCTGGCGGGAAGCGTATTGAGATCCTTCGTGCGAATGCGCTTGAATACGATGATAACTTAGCTCCAGGTGCGCAGCGGCTAGTTGGCCAAGTTCGCTTGAAACATGAGGATGCGATTATGAATTGTGATAGTGCATGGCTGTATGAAGACCAAACCATGACGGCTTTCGGACATGTGCATTTACGCCAAGGGGACACGCTTAATATCTACGGAGATAAATTAGATTATGATGGCGGAAAACGGTATGCAGCGCTCATGGGTAGTGTGAAACTTGATGATCCGCAAGTCACCTTAACCACTGATCAATTGAATTACGATTTGAGTAGTGGTGTAGCCTACTATACCACCGCGGGGCGAATCGTGAGTAAGCAAGAGCAAAATGTGCTTACGAGCAAAAGAGGTCAGTACCATACTGACTTCAAGGAGTTTATTTTTTCGGACAGTGTTATACTCGTGCATCCTGATCGGCGAATAGAATCAGATACCTTAAAATACCGTACCAATTCAGGTAGAGCCGTATTCGCAGGCCCCACTATAATTAATCAAGGAGAAACAAAAATCCTCTGCACATCAGGTTGGTACGACACCAATACTGATCATTCTGAGTTGAATGATGGTGCGCGCATCTTGTATAAAGAGCAAGAGCTTACCGGAGACACCGTTCGTTATGATAGAAACACTGGTATAGGTGAAGCTTGGGGAAATGTAACCATGTTGGATACGGTTAATGAACTGATTGTTTCGGGGGATGAGGGAACCTATAACGAGCGAACTGATGCAAGTGTGGTAACGGGTAATGCGGTACTTTCGATGTTGGTAGGAGAAGATACGCTGTTCATGCATGGCGATACTTTGTTAGCCTTGAATGACAGCATTGGTCAACGGGTGCTGCATGCGTATTACGGTGTGCGCTTTTTCAAAGAAGACATGCAAGGCGTTTGTGATTCTTTGGTGTACAGCTTATCTGATAGTATCATTCATTTTTGGAGAGACCCTTTTCTGTGGAATGAAGGTGAACAGTTGAGTGGAGATAGTGTTTCGCTCAAATTAAAGGACGGTAAAGCGGAGCTGCTGAACATTCGCGGTCATGCTTTCATGCTTTCGCAGGTAGATACGGCGCGACTGAATCAGATAACGGGTTCTACCATGACAGGTTACTTTGCAGACAGTGATTTGGAATACATCATTGCAGATGGGAATTGCCAGACCGTGTACTTCGCGAAAGAAGAACAAGAAGATGGTTCGGAGAAGTTGGTAGGAGTGAACCGGGCAGATTGCAGTCAATTGAAAGTAAAAGTTGCCGATCGTTCGATCAATCGGATTGTTTTCATCACGCAGCCAGCTGGCACTATGTATCCGCTTAGTAAGGCGCCCTCCGAGGAGATCAATCTAGAAGGGGCTTTCTGGAATGGATCGTTACGGCCGCTCAGCAAGGCCGACATTTTTCGCTAGTAACCATCAGACGTGCTGTGCCGACCAAATCGGAACAGCACTTCTTCATCTTTTGTTTCCAGCAGGACAAGTTCCGATAGCTCATCGTGCAAGAGCTGTTGCCCTTCTGTAAAGAAGACACAATCTGCATAGGAAAGTTTGGCACCCCCCATCCAGGCTTTCTTGCGGTAGGCACTTAATGCCACTTGGTTTCCTCTGAAATTACAGTTGTATACATGTGCTTCGCTGAGGTCTTTCACAGCTACACCAATACTATCTTGATAGAAGGTGGATCGCTGGACCAACACACGACTTTCTTCTCCAACACTAAGGCCTTTGTCGCTGCAATTTGAGAACGTGCAACGGTCAACGAATAGCTGGCTATGACTCAGGTCTAAGCCATCACCGTTTAAGTCCTTGGCAGGTGTGCTGAACTGGCAGTTACTTACACTGCCGCTCACGTTATCTAAGTCCACCAGGTCAGCATGCGCATTGCTGAATGAAGACTTGGTGATACGTACTTTCCCATTCTTGATGTTTACTAAATCTTCCCCATGACTTGCACTAATGCCACTGTTACTTATTGAAACATTGCCATTGTGAAAACTCAGCATGCCCGTGTGCTTGTGTCCACCAATAATCACCTCGCTGCCTCCTGATAAATAGAGGCCATTAATGACACTTGTTTGCCCCGATTTCATATTAACAGCTAGAGAGCCCCATGCACTATCCGGGTTCAAGGGGCGAACGAAACATGGCCGAAGCGAGCTAGCACGCACACTGAATGGACCCTGCACTAAAATGCTTTTTCCTGGGGCAATGAACATGCGTACCCCGGAAAGCAACTTGAACCCTTTGTCCTTTGGAATGATTAAATCCTCATCAATGATGTATCTACCACGAGGAAATACTAAAGTGTCTTTCTCAAGCCAGCCTTT
>CAZPEQ010000182.1:0-5637 GCA_964585605.1 uncultured Weeksellaceae bacterium
GGTTTCGTTGAGGATTTCGATACCGTGCTTGGCCTGAGGTTAGGCGTGGTACTGGGAAGTACGGGTGATCCCAAAGCGTATAATATGGATGTGAACTTGCAGACTGAATTCTCGTCCTCGGGGGGCGTGCAGTTGTTGCAACTGTCCGGAGATCTATATGCGCTTACCGATATTCCGGATAGAGAGGATGCCAGTATTACCGCAAGTGTGCTTTTACGCTATCAGAACCATGGGCTAAAGTCCTTCGACGGCAAGTTTGATGTAATGGTTGATCTAGGGGTCATTACAGGAGCCAGCGAAGGAAATAAAATGGTGGAGGCTCATTTTGCCTGTGAAGGCGATCGATGGTTCTTTAAAATGGGCACACCTGAGAACCGGGGAGGAATAAAGATCGACATTCCTGTACTTGGTATGCGACTGGATAATTATTTAATGGCGGGTAATCATGGTATTTCTCCTGAATTGCCTGATCCTCCTAAAAGGGTAATGGATATTCTTGGCTTGAACCCAGCTGAAAATGGGCTTGGCTCAGAGGCGGCTACAACAGAACATATTAATGGAGAACGTGAAGGACAAGCTCAGTTGGCCACTGGAGCGGGGTTTGCCTTTGGTACCTCTTTCCAGGTTGACGTTGACCTGAGTCTTGCCATCGTCTATGCTAAATTTTACATGGCGCTGGGCTTTGATATAAACTTGGCCAAGTTGCATGAGAACATCCAATGCCACATTAACGAGCGCGATGATGATGGGAACATCACAAGTACGCGCATCATTGAGGAGCCTGGCAAGAACGGTTGGTACGCGCAAGGGCAATTCTATGCGGCTCTTGAGGGTGAATTAGGAGTGCAAATACCTCTGATATTCAAGACTGTTCGTTTCTCTATTTTGAGAATGTCGGCAGGTATGCTGCTGAAAGGAAACGCGCCTAACCCTTTCGGCTGTCGAGGTGTAGCGGCTCTCAATTACAGCGTATTCGGGGGCAGGATAAGTGGAAGGTGTAGACTTGACGTTGAGGTAGGTGATCAATGTCAATTGGTCATGGCCGGGAATCCGCTGGAGAACATCAAGTTCATTGAGGATCTCACACCTATCGGAAACGATATAAGCATTTTTGAAGCACCTCAAGCAGCGTTCTTCACGCCCATGGATCAATTGCTCGAAATACCGCATTATGAAGATGAGGTTACAGGAGAAATGATCATGTACCGCTTCTATCCGTACATCTCCAATTTCACCTTGCGCAACAAGGAGAACGACGAGTTCGTTCCAGGAACTACGTACCTGGCTGAAGAAGGATTGGTAGGGCAATTGAACCGCGAGAACGCACTTGATGCGACCACGAGCTATGAAGTAGTGGTTGAGGTCAAGGTGAAGCACGAACGAACGCCAGGCGCTCCCAGAGTTGACTTTGTGAACCCTGAAACCGATGAGGTTTGGTATGAGGACAAGGCGTCATCATTCCAGACTGGCGAAGCTCCGCCGACCTTGGTGGCAAACAATGTCAAGTGGTCGTATCCTGTGGATCGACAGCGATACTATTTGCAGAAAGAGTCAGAACACAAGGGTATGGTCAAATTGGGCATGGGCAGGCCGAACCTGTTCTATACCGAACAGAATGGAGAGAACTATCGGTACTTGATCAACTTCATTCCGTTGGATGGAAGCGCTGCAGTGGAAGCCGACTTTACGTACACGGGCGGTCAGAATTTGCGTTTCCCGGTTCCTGTTCTAGACAACGAGAAGATCTACCAATGCAAGATCCTGCGCAGGCGCATACCTTCCATTATCGAACAAGCAGCGGCTCAGGTCGGAGGGGTGAATTCCTCCCTTTCCCAATCAGTTACTGGTCAAGCGCAATCACCCTTGTACCAGACTATGGTCAACAATATCGGTGAAACAATGAGTGTGAGCGGGGGCGGAGCGAATCTCTATCCGCTGCGCATTCACAAAGACGATTTTGAACTTTGGAAGTTCACTTTTAGAACAAGTAAGCATGACTACCTGAGCCAGAAATTGGCCGACACGGAATTAGAAGGGATCTTACCAAGTCGAACGAACACGAATTCGAACATCGCTGATGTTTCAGGAAGATTGGACGAGCGGTTTGACTTTCGTGATGTTCATGGTATTTGGAAGGAAGGAGAGCGCGTAATGCCAAGATTAGTGCTCATGCTAGCGGATGTTCAAGACGACTATTTCAAATACATGCAAAGCTTGTATTATGATCAGTATGCGAGCTATACCACCCCTCCGGTCTTCCGGTGCGAATATGATTACGTGCTACCGCATTTGCAGTCAGGAGGGTCAAGCATACTTAACGGAATGTATACCAAGGAAGTAGGGTTCAATTTTCAAGGTACAGGAGCCTACCATACCTGGTTAACCATGTATTCAGATGCAGCCAAGTATGGTGCTATCAGTATGCAAACGCAGTATTCCCCGCTCCTGACCAGTGGTGAACTTCAGGTGAACGTACCGCAGGTTTCTTCACCCTCGAGTTCAGGAGGCAACCCAGGTTTAGGCGGAGTAAGTCTAGGATCAACCACCGTGTTGGGTGGTTCCGCCGCATCGGTTGCTTCCGCAGCGCTGCAAGGCTCAGCTACCAGCGCACCATTGTCTGGGATCAATTTGGGTTCCGGTGCCACCAATTTCTCAGGGGTAGGTGCAGCGAATACGAATCTGGCTACACAAAGTGCCTTGGCTCAGGGAGGTTCAAATTTTTACTTGTACTACAAGGCGTACAACTTGATAAATAGAGATGTAACGCAAATGAGAAACAAGACGGATCTGATGTTGAGCACCACGCAATCGATACCTGAAGTATATACAGTTATAGACGGAATGCCGATCGTTAGGTATGTTGATCGAACCCTTTACCGTTTCCTGGTTGATGATGGTCAACATCATATTGCGTCGAAAATGCAACACGTTAGAACAATTCCTTGGAACAGGTCTATGCTTATTCATGATCAGAACATCCCTCCAGTTGCATCGGAATTTCCCGTGTACTACACCAACGAATATCATGTGATCTTCAAGTATAACCTGCCTCCTGAATTAGCAGGAGGAAGCGTATCTGGATCCAGAACCACGAAACAATTCACACTCAATCATGTACCGATCTCGAATTTGGGCACTGGTCTTCACTAGCCTGCCATTTATTTGTCTGGCTCAAACGCCTGATACCGCTGCGATCAGCAAACGCAACGCGGAAGTGGAAGCATACAACGCGCAGTTCTACGGGCGTATAGAGGCGAGCGCCTTTTACACGGGCAAGGAAATTCGCTTGCGTTGGGCCCCAGATGCGGCTGGTGCGTGGTTGAACGGAAACGGGAAAGGCTACGTGGTGCAACGTATTGATCTAGGTGCGCCTAACGATTCCACTTTTGAGATCGGAAGTTGGGAACCTGTTGGTAGTGATTCCCTTATCAAGCAGCTCAGTATTCCAGAGTGGCAAGCACTGAGCGAGACCTATGCTGATGATGAGTATATCATGCTGGCGGGTGGTATGATCGCCGCTGCACACGAGGAAAAGAACATAGGTTTTGATCCTGATCTCGTTACCGCCGCCCAAGAGCTTGAGCAGCGCTTCAGCTTCACCTTGCTGGCTGCCGACCTGAGTTACAATGCTGCAATGGGAGCCGCACTTGGCGTAAGTGACAAGAACGTTATAGCTGGCCACAACTACATGTACCGGGTGTACATACCCGCTTTGGAGAATTACCCCGTGGATACGGGCTATGCCTTCATCTCAGCACACCAACCATCAGAACGCTACGAACCATTGATCCAACGTATTGATGAGCATGAACGTGGGGTTGCACTGGTATGGGAGCGGGAAGCGCACCAGAAACGATTCACGGCCTACACGATCGAACGTTCTGAAGATGGCGGTAAAACCTTTTCAAAACTCAATGAAAAACCGTTCGTTTCATTTACGAATCCTGACTTGCCTGGGCAGGAAGAATACATTGTATACACAGATACACTTAATGAGCAATACAAGCCTTACCAGTATCGAGTTACCGGCCTGAACATGTTTGGTTTGGAAAGTCGGGCAAGTCGGGTCGTGAAAGGAATGGCACGAGATAAGACCGCTCCTCCTGCGCCCGATCATGTGCACGCAGAAGAGAAAGTTGCTGGAGAGATCACCATCACCTGGCAATACCCTGATCAAGAACCTGACCTTGATGGCTTTTATGTACTGCGTGGCGATGGTGCATATGGGGAGTATGTGGAATTAAATACCGAACCACTACCAGCTTCCACCAGAACATTCGTTGATAATAGCCCGGTTCAACATGCTCAGAATTACTACTTGGTCCTTGCGGTAGATACCGCTAAGAATGCAGGTATCAGTATGAGCGCTTGGGGTTTGCTTACAGATAGCATTCCTCCTGCAGCGCCTACTGGTGTTGAAGGAACGCTTGATAGCACGGGTGTTGTTAATCTCTCGTGGGATCTAGGACCTGAGAAGGATGTGTTCGGCTACTATGTTTTCATGTTCAACCAGAGCGATCATGTGGGTGCGCGCATAACCCCATATCCCATTCGTGATACAACCTTCATCGACACGGTAAGTATGCGCACGTTAACCGAAGAAGTATACTACGAGGTGGTTGCACTCGACATGGCCAAGAACAACTCTTTACCGAGCCAGAAGGTGGAATTGAAAAGGCCGGATATGATCGCACCGGAAGCCCCATTGCTTGTTGACTATCGAGTAACTGAAGAAGGTATTTGGGTTAAATGGGCGAACAGTAACAGTAATGACCTGGAGGAACAGGTCTTACTACGCCGAACCAGTTCCGACGCAACTTGGGATACTATTCAACGTTATGAACCGACGATCAAACCGTATACGACATACACCCAAAAGGACAGGGGAGAACGAGAACGATTCGAGTATACAGTACTTGCCCGTGATGATGCTGGCCTTTGGAGCCCGATGGCCAATAGCTTTCATTTACAAACGTTGAGTGATGGTCGGTTAGTCGCGGTAAAGAAGTTGAACGCGCGGCTAGATCGGGATAAAAAAGTGATCGTGTTGAACTGGGATTACAAGCAAGACAAGGACATTCAATTTGTCGTCTTGAAGTCCAATGATGGCGATAAATTTCAGCGTGTGAAACTGTTGACAGCCACCGATAGAGACTGGACAGATCGCTTGGTGAAAGAAGGACAGGAGTACAGCTACTATATTCAGGTCGTAGATCCGAATGGGCCCGATTCCAACTATAGCCCACAGGCTAAGGTAAAACTGTGAAATAAGGACAGAATAAGCACTTTAGTGGCGTTTTGACGTGTATATCCTAGGCTTTTGTTGCAGGTGTTTCATGCAATAAGAAACAGCGCCTCTCCGTATTCTTGTTGTGAGCGAAAGCTCATTGTCCGGGCGCAACGGACAGTTCTGGTCGGCGTGGCCGCTAAATGCTAGGCATTAGCGGCTTCGCTATTTTTAGGTGGGTATGGAAACCTACACAATTTTGCAACGTTTAATATATACTTTGAGCTTACTTTAGAAGTTCTTAGTTCAAGAATCAGTTACAACGTGCGCTACACACTTGCATTAGCATATATCACCCTGTTCAGTAGCTACGCGCTTTTTGCGCAGCAGGACACGGCCGCGTACTGTTT
>CAZPEQ010000183.1:0-5591 GCA_964585605.1 uncultured Weeksellaceae bacterium
CGTTCGGTCTTACTGCGTTTGGCGTATCCGTAACCGGGCAAGTCGGCGAGCATCCAGGAATCAGCCACCAGGAAGTGCTCGATGTTTTGTGTTTTACCCGGTGTGTTGGAGGTGCGCGCCAAACCTTTATGGCCAACCAACATATTGATCAAGCTACTCTTGCCCACATTGCTACGCCCTACGAATGCGAATTCCGGTAAGGAACTCTCAGGCCAGTCTTCCGCAAAGCGACTGCTCTTAACGTGTTCAGCTTTCAGCGACTGATGCATCTGAAGCGCTGGAGGTACCTAATGTTTTGCTCAGCCATTCGTCAAGCAAACGGTTAAAGGTTTCGGGTTGCTCCATCATAGCGGCGTGTGCACACTTGTCGATCCAGAACAACTCGCTGTTCGGCATCTTCTCGTGGAACTCCTCGGCCACATGAGGGGGAGTAATGGAATCTTGCTTGCCCCAGATCAAGCAGACGGGCATCTTGAAACTGCCTAAATCTTTACCCATATTGTGTTTGATGGCGGATCGGGCCAAGGATAGGATACGGATCAGCCGGCCTTTGTCATTCACAATATCGTAACACGCATCCACCAATTCATCCGTAGCATGCTTAGGGTCGTAAAACGTCACCTCGATCTTTTTACGCAAGAATTCCTTGTCTTCGCGACGCGGGAAACCACCTCCAAAGGCATTCTCATAAAGCCCAGAGCTTCCGGTTAGGGTGAGCGTTTTGATTTTCTCGGGGTGCTTATGTGTATGCACGAGACCAACATGCCCACCCAGGGAATTACCCACTAGGTTCACCTCCGTGTAGCCTTGATGTGCAATGAAGCGATCGAGGAACTTTGCCAAGTTGCCAACGTTCGTGTTCAATACAGGTAAGTCATATATAGGTAGCATAGGAATGACCACCTTATAGTGCTTGCTGAAATGTGCGAGGCTTTGCTCAAAATTGGAGAGCGCACCAAAAAGTCCGTGTAAGAACATTAGTACTGGCCCTTCACCTTCTTCAATGTAGCGGAATTCACCGTTCTCCTTGATCCGTTCTTCAATACTCATGCAGTGCTCAAAGGTAGCCAAGATGCGACGGAGATGACAGCTTCACTGTCTTCACCGTCTTATCTATCTGTTCAGTCCTTTCCTCCAAACCAACAACTTTTCGACACTATTTTGTCAGTTTCTCCCACTTTTTACCACGTTCATTTATGCTTAAACATCAGTTATTTCTAGGCTATTGAGCAACAATTGTGCATCTTGCACGTAGTTAAGTTATCAACAATGCGCAAGAAAGTGGGGATCAGTGGTAAGAAGTGGGAGATTCTCTCTACTTTAGCCACAGTTCTCGCGCACATGTGAGATGCTGGATCTACTAGGAGAATACGATTGTAAAATGGATGCCAAAGGCCGTTTCATGCTTCCCTCAGGACTGAAGAAGCAAATGGTCGATGTGGTACACCATGGCTTTGTGATCAATCGCGATGTTTTCCGCCCGTGCCTTTCTCTTTACCCGAAGTCAGAGTGGGAGAATACCATGAAAATGGTGCGCAGGTTGAATCGATTCGTTGAGAAGAACATGGAGTTCATTCGACGTTTTACTAGTGGAGCCACTCCTTTGGAATTAGACCCTGCCGGTCGTTTAAATATGCCGAAGCCGCTTTTGGACCATGCTGGAAAAAGCAAGGAACTGAAGTTGATCGGTATTGGCGATCGGGTAGAGGTGTGGACGAAGGAAGCATACTTGAACATGTTGCGGGAGCAAGTGGACCTTACTGCCCTTGCTGAGGATGTCATGGGCAGCCTCGGCAATGGAGATGAGCAGTGAGTACCACGTTCCCGTTCTTTTACAAGACTGTCTTAATGGTTTGGACATTCGCCCCGATGGCGTCTATGTAGATGTCACGTTCGGAGGCGGTGGCCATTCAAAAGCGATACTGAATGCGCTCGGCCCCAAAGGACGGCTCGTTGCCTTTGATCGCGACGCGGATGCGGCGAAGTCAATGCCCAATGATGAGCGCTTACTCTTTGTCCCACATGACTTCCGGTGGATCAAGAACAACCTCGAGTATCATGGATTGCTCGGCGTTGATGGGGTGCTGGCCGATCTCGGTGTTTCATCGCATCAATTCGATGAAGGGGCACGCGGTTTTTCGTTTCGGAGTGATGCGCCACTTGATATGCGCATGAATCAGCGTTCGGGTGAAACCGCTGCTGAATTACTCAAGCGCATCGATCAGCAAGAGTTGGCGAACATCCTAAAACGCTATGGCGAATTGCCGAATGCTTGGAAGATCGCGCAAACGATCGTTCTAGAGCGAAGCCTGAAACCGATCAACACAACGGGTCGCTTGAAGGAAGTGCTTGAACCCTTCGCTTCGCGGAAAGGCAAGGACAAGACTTTGCCGCAGGTGTTTCAAGCATTGCGCATCACTATAAACGATGAGCTGGGTTCGCTGGAAATTCTCTTGGAGCGTGCTGCCGAGGTGATCAAGCCTACAGGTCGTTTGGTGATCATGAGTTACCACTCCTTAGAAGATCGACTCGTGAAACATTTTATGAGAAGTGGATCGCTGAAAGATGAACAAGAGAAGGATGTTTTCGGGAATATTCAACGCCCCTTCAAACCATTAGGAAAAGTCATCGCCCCTGGGGTGGATGAGATTGAACGCAACCCAAGAGCGCGAAGTGCAAAACTGCGGATTGCAGAACGACAATAGCGAAAAATTCCGGTGCTAGGCCGGAAAAAACAGAAAGAAAGTGAAGAACAAGAAGAAACAAGAAGAGAAAAAGGACAAGAAGCCAAGCACGTTTCAGCGTGGGTTCTCTTCCATTTTGAATGGCAACTTCTTGACTAAGGAAACGGTCTTGGGCAACATGTCTTTCATCCTGTTCACCGCGTTTTTGATGATCTGTTACATCTCCTATGGTTACTACACAGAAAGAACGGTGAGGGATTTACAAACCACGGATCACGAATTGAAGGAATTGCGCTCAGAGTACATCACGGTGCGCAGTGAATTAGAGCAGCAAGAACAACAAAGTCAGGTGGCAACGAAGATCGAAGCACTTGGCCTAGAGGAAACATTGGATCCTCCGAGAAAGGTCAGTGCGGATCCAGCAATAATTGAGAACAAGCCGGTAGATGGCCAAGACCGATAACAATAATAAGTTCCGCATTTACGCGGTCTATGTGAGCCTGCTGGTATTCGCACTTGCAATTGCCGTGCGCATGTTCACCATTCAATTGGTGGAGGCGGATGATTGGTTGGCACGTGCCGAACAGGTCACCACCGCCTACCGTGATGTGCTTCCTGACCGTGGTCATATCTATAGTGATGATGGTCGGCTATTGGCAACTTCAGTTCCCGAATACGAGATCCGTTTCGATACCCGTGCTGATGGGATCAAGCAGTCTGTTTGGGATGAGGGCATTGACTCTTTGAGTTGGCATTTGGCAGACCTGTTCAAAGATCGATCGGCACGTGAGTATAAACGCGACCTCATGAATGCACGTGCTGATAATGCACGGTATCATTTGATCCGCAGGAAAGTTCAACACGAAACGGTCAAGCAGATCAAGCAATTTCCGATTTGGCGGAAAGGGCGATTTAAAGGCGGTTTGGTCATTGAGAAAAGCACCATGCGTGTTCGTCCGTTCGGCCGCCTCGCAGCCCGTTCGGTCGGTTACCTACTAAAGAATGGCAAGACGGTAGGGCTTGAAGCCGCATTCGACGAACAGTTGAAAGGAACAACAGGCCAGCGCTTGGAAAGAAGGATCGCAGGCGGTGTGTGGATGCCACTTGATGATGAAATGGGCATCCGGCCGGAAAGCGGCGCTGATGTGTATACTACCATCGACGTGAATCTGCAGGATGTTGCAGATGTTGCCTTGCAAACCACCTTGGAAAAGCACAAGGCGCAGTACGGCACTGTAGTGGTGATGGAGGTGGCTACGGGTAAGATCAAAGCGATCAGTAACCTGACTCGCCAAGAAGATGATACCTATAAGGAAGATTACAACTGGGCAGTAGGTGCGGCCACTGAGCCAGGTTCAACGTTCAAGTTGCCTGCTATGATGGTAGGTATGGAAAGGGGCGGCGTTCGCCTATCAGATATTGTAGATACAGAGAAAGGAAAGACCCGTTTTTATGATCGCACCATGCGCGACTCGCATGAAGGAGGCTATGGCAAGATCACCATGGATCGTGCTTTTCAAGTATCGTCAAACGTTGGTCTTTCAAAACGGATCAACCGTGCATTCAAATCTGACCCGAGCGCGTTTGTGAATGGTTTGCGTGAGTTGGGGTTGGCGGATCCTTTAGGCGTATCTATTCCCGGAGAAGGGAAACCCGTGCTCTGGGGGCCGGGTGACCAGAACTGGTCTGGTGTAAGCTTGCCCTGGTTGTCGATCGGTTATGGTGTGCAGGTAACGCCACTTCAAACGCTGGCCTTTTACAATGGAGTTGCAAATGGGGGAACTTTAATGCGACCACTTTTCGTGGATCGTTTGGTGCAAGGTGGTGAGGTTGTGGAGAAGTTCGATCCGGTTGTGTTGAAAGAGAAAATGTGTTCTGACAACACCTTACAGCTGGTTCGCGGCATGTTAGAGGCGGTTGTTGATTCAGGAACTGCCAAGAATTTAAGAACTGCTCACTTCAAGATCGCAGGTAAAACAGGTACGGCGCAGATAGCTGCGAACAACCGATACCGTTCTGAAGGAGAGGTAAGTCATCAAGCGTCGTTCGTTGGGTACTTCCCTGCATCAGCTCCTAAGTACAGTTGCATCGTTGTGGTAAGTGCGCCTTCGAAGAATGTGTATTACGGCAACTTGGTGGCTGGCCCCGTGTTTAAAGAGATCGCAGACAAGATCTATGCAAATCGCATTGAGCTACAAAATGAAGTGGCTATCGCGGAAATTGAAGGGCCCCGATCACCGATCTCCTTAAGTGGTTCACGTGCCGACCTCCTTGCAGTATTCGATGGCTTGAATTTGAACACCGCGGAAGTAGGAGAGACCCCTTGGGTAACCACTCGTGCAGGCGAAGATGACGTGGCTTTACTAGAAAGGGACCTGCCGAGTGAGCTGACTAACAAGGTTCCTAACGTGATAGGTATGGGTTTGCGTGATGCCATTTACATACTTGAAAATAGAGGGTTACACGTGGAGACACAAGGCTTTGGCATGGTGAAGAAACAGTCTATGCGAGCGGGAGATCTGTTCGAGAACGGTTCAACAATTCAATTGGAGTTGGCTTTATGAAACTATTGAAAGACCTCATATACCGTTGTCGTATTGAGCAAGTGATCGGTTCAACCAACATCGCTATCGAGCAGATCGCATTCGATAGCCGTAAGGTCAAGCCCTTCTCCATCTTCTTTGCGATAAAGGGCACGGCAGTTGACGGCCATCAGCACATAGAAGGTGCCACTGAGTCGGGTGCTATTGCAATAATCTGCGAGGACCTGCCCGAAGAGACTAAAGAAGGCATCACTTACGTACGCGTGCCGAACAGTTCCGCTGCGCTTGGTGTGGTAGCGGCAAATTTTTACGACCATCCTTCAGCCAAATTGAAGTTGATCGGCATTACAGGAACGAATGGCAA
>CAZPEQ010000184.1:0-5585 GCA_964585605.1 uncultured Weeksellaceae bacterium
CTCTCCTACTCCTATAGGAGCGGCGCAGGTATGGCGCTTTGAACACGAGTCGTTTGCTACCAACTGCTGCTAGGCTTACGCCCCCATATTTAGACGTGCTGTAGTAAAAAGGCGAATCCGCATACTGGGAATGGATGGATACCGGTGATAGATCATTCAGGTACAGCGCATAGCGCTTGCCTAGACCCAGATCCAGACCCAGATCATTTCGGATGTTCTGTAAGGCTTCTTCAGAACCTCGTTGATCAGCAAGCATGCGAGCGGGGTCGCCCGGCTTCAGGTTGAAGATCAGGAATACCACGGTTACCACCCCGAAGAGCACTAACACACCATTCCAGACGCGTTCAATGAGGTACCGTATCACTTAAGTGTTTGTTGCAATACCTCAAATGTCGGTATATCTGCAACTGACCACTTACCCATTACGGTACCATGTTTCAACAATACAAGCCCGGGATTGCTCCGAACGATGGTCTTGAGGACGATACCATCACAATTCAGATACGAAAAGGCATACCCTTGATCATGGCGGTATTTCTCCCAATCTTCCTGCGCACTGCTTGTGAGTCCGTACACGTAATACCCCACTGAATTTGCTTGATCGATAATGGTTTTGATCGCCTCTTGATTCTTCTTTGACGATTTATCTATATCGTAGAGCACGAACCATAGCACAGGGGTCTCTTCACTAAGTAACCCTTCTGTTATATCACTGCCTTCCTCATCGAACAAGGCCAAGTCCGTTATGGGCGGAGAATAACCACGTTCTACCAGTTCACTGTTGGTACTCACCCATTCCCAATTCTCCGTATCCTGCCACGGGTAATTGTCTTGCGTGAATTCCTTCTCCTCACCTGTATTGAGGTTGCGGTAGATGAAGTTATTTTGATACACGTCAGGTTTCTCCCCTTCAGGAATAACCATTTGGGCTGGCAGGTTCATACCAACTGCATAAGGTCTATAATCTCGGATAGGCAAATGTTGATACGTGTAGTAGACCATCACTAGTGTGATCAAGGAAACGAAAACGGCGGTAGCCCATTCGGCTCGAGGTCCTGTTAACCGCCCTTTGATCAAAAAGTAACCCAGGCAACCAATGATGTAAAATAGAACCGGGTAGTACCACGTGAACACCCAGCTAAAGAGCAACACGAGCAACAGACCAAAGGGCAAGAGTACTTTGTCTTCGGTCATGGTATTCCATGAAAGGGTTTCTTTATTACCGAACCACGAAACCAAGAACAAAGGCAAAACGAATATGAACAGGATCAGGTCTTTGTAGAAACTCTCCCAGGGCGTTAAACTCCTACCTATTGACCCTTTCATAGCATCCCCAAAACAGCCACAATCGGTCACGCAGGTGTTCGTTTTCTCTATCTCCACCCCATTCTCAATAATGGTGAACGTACCAAAGGGATCACAGGTTGCTGTGTAGGCCGTAAGCCAGCCAAAGAACAGCGTAAGAATGAGCAAGGACATGGTGGTCAACTTCATTCGACCACCGAACAACAGCGCAAAACCAAGTACCACTTCTGCTAAGCACGCCAAAATCGCCAGTGTGAGCGCCCATGGCTCGAAAGCGGGTAAATTCAGTGCCGTCTCGGCGAAGTACTCTTCCAATTTGTAACTGAACCCGAGTGTATCGTTTGCCTTGATCAGGCCAGACACGATGAACAGGGGGCCTACGATAAGTCGGCAGATATGAAGAAAGGTGCGCATATTGGTCTTGGTTTCGCTGCTAATGTAAAACGACGTGCTTGCTTCGTAGCTGCATTAACAAGTCATTGGATCAACAAAGAATCTGGTACCTTGTGCCACCTAATGCTTCCAAGGCTATGATATTCCCCATTGGCGATGAACAGGTAAAGGGTGGCCACAAGCCGCTGGTGAGTTATTCGCTGATCGGGCTGAACATCCTGGCCTTCCTCTGGCAAATGACTGATCCGCAAAACGGGTTATACGTGCATGAATTCGGCAGCATCCCGGCGGAGGTAAGTAACGGCGTTAATATGCATACCCTGTTAACGAGTATGTTCATGCATGGAGGCTTGATGCACTTGGCGGGGAACATGCTTTACTTGTGGATCTTCGCCGATAATATAGAAGCCACTGTAGGTAGCTGGAAATTTGCCATATTCTACCTAGTAGGAGGACTGTTCGCGTCATACGCGCACATTAGCCTGGACCCAACGGACACCATTCCTTGTGTTGGCGCTTCTGGCGCTATAGCAGCAGCCATGGGTGCCTACTTGGTGATGTTCCCTAAATCTAAGATCAAGATGATCTTGTTGATCTTCTTCCGCGTGTTCTACCTGCCTGCCATGGCCGTGTTGGGTATCTGGATCGCCATGCAATTGTATAGCGGTATCGGAGGACTAGAATTTCTATCTGGTGGCGAAGGCAAAGATGTTGGCGGTGTTGCGTATTGGGCGCACATTGGAGGCTTTGCGATCGGGGTTGTTGCCGGATTCATTTTCAAACAGCATGTGGGCAAGGATGACGACTATTTCATCGAAGACCTAAATGCGAGTCCTGGTAGAGGTTGGGACGCCTTGAATTAACCTAGTTAAGGTTGGATAGGAACCGGTAACGCTCCGCTCCAATTCAGGTATAACACGGTTATTACCATACCCGCTGCGATGGAACCAAAATACCCAAAAGTCAGGATCAGGATATTGCGCCATAAACTTCCTAACCAAGTGACTTTGTAAAATTCGCGGGCTGCCCATGTGTAGTAGATGAAGAGGAATACAGAGGAATAGGAAGTGACTGACATCACGTCGGCGCCTAACAGAATACACCCCACCCCTATCAAGGCATATAGCAATGTATAGTGCCCAAGCAAGTATGCATTGTATACGATGGACTCTGCCAAATTTCGCTGTTTTCGATAAAAGAAAAGTGCCGAGACCAGCGCCAACACGGGGAGGAAGGACACTGTAAAAAGCACGTAGTGATCAAATACATATTCCAATACGATCTTAACCAAGTCTACTGACGTTCCATTAACCGTGATATTGTCCGTTTGAAAAAATGCGGAATCCATATCAGTGCTAATAAGAAAGTTGCTTAACGTACCGATGGTTGCAGCGAGCAAGAGGTATTTAAAGGGATTATAGTAGCTTTTGATAGCTCCTTGAACGTAACGAGAAATGGCACGCCCAGGCCTAATCGTTAGTTCTTTCATGGTATACCATAAACCCCGCTCTACATTGAAAATCCCCTGCGCAGCCTCTGCTAAGGTTCCTTTAACGGTTATCCTGCCAGAAAAACGTTTTTGACCGCAGGAATCACAATACTTCCCGTTGACCGGGGTATTACAATTAGCGCAAGGCTTGTTCATGGGTCAATGCACGACGACGAACTTTTCGGTGTGCTCTTTGCCGTCAACAGCGAGCGAATAGAAAAATACACCTTCCCTCAAATCGCCCAATGTGATTCCCGCTTGCATGGCACTTCTTCCCCCGGCTGCAACAATGGCTCCTGTAATATCATAGATGCGCAGCTCGGCTGCTCTAGTGATGTCACCTTGAACTGAAAGGATGTAGCCATTAGACCTAGTAGGTAAAACAACCTGGGGCATATTCGCTTCGTCTTCAACAACAACCGTAGCAGTTTGCGTTAAGCAGTTGGTGGCAATGTTGTTATTAAACCCGGTATTGCAAATCAAAAAATTGGAAATCCACAACATGTTCGCAACGCATGGGTGTGCTTGATTGGGTAACGTGGGAGTGCCAACCGCATATACGCTCAAGCTCAATGAGCCTCCTGCCCCATTGGTAAAGAAAATCTCGAATTGCTGAAAGGGTTGTGTGATCTTGATCGTATCGCCTACAGTCACCGTATTCGTTGGACTGCCAAACCCGACTCCTTGGGACGTAGCATTAATGACGTAAACGTGATCAACACCATCCACCAAACTATTGGGAAAGAAAATAATGTCGTCGTTCTGATTGCCTTGATTCCAACAATTATCAGAAGTCAACTGCAAATCGGTCAGCAACATACTTATGGGTTGTCCCACGTTCCAATTTTGCGCAGTTAACACAAAAGAGGTCAATAACAAGCTGAGCACCAACAGCACGAAACGAAGCATCTGTAAGCGGTTTAGATGCACAAATTAGTCATTCCGCGTCTTTAGGCCAATTCTGAGGCTTCTTTGGCGCCTTCTCGTAGTTTGTGTTCTTCTTGTAAAAAGCACGTTCGTAGTGCCACCAGAACTTCGCATACATGGCGGCGTGTTTCTTCCGATAACTGGTATTCCAACTCATGTTCTTAAGTGAAACATCGTATTCGGCAAGGCCTAATGGTTCTTTGAACACGCTGTAATCCACATCCTCGACGTAAGGGAAAAGGTCCATTTCCAATTCCATTTCAAAGAACGGTGCATCTGGGACGGCTGGAATATTCCGTGTATCAACTTGCAGTTTTTTGGTGATCATATGCTCTCTCACAAACTCAATGGTATACAGCGTTTCCCGTTCAATCCGAAACTTGAATTTGCCATTGGCCTTCGTTCGTTTGAAGAATTTCTGCGCTCCATCGGCATACACCCGAACGTACACATCCTTCATTGGATCAGAACTAAAGTGTTCAACCACTTGACCATACAGCTCGATGTAAAAAGCTGAGGAGATCATTGGCACCAGCAAGATCAGTAATAACGTAAGGTGTTTTTTCATGTTGTTTGTTCGGTATCCAAGATGAGCGCAAAAGCCGCGTAGTTGATGATGTCCAAGTAACCTGCATCAACTCCTTCTGATACCAAGGTTTCTCCTTTATTGTCTTCGATCTGTTTGATGCGCAGTAATTTCATATAGATCAAATCCACCAGTGACCCTACCCGCATTTCACGCCAAGCTTCTCCGTAATCGTGGTTTTTCTTTTGCATGAGTTCCTTCGCAACGGAGACCTGACCACCAACTTCCTCGATGGCCTCCTCCGCTTCCATGTCAGGGGAGTCAACAGCTCCTTTCTCCAATTGCACTAGGGCCATAGCCGCATAATTCAAAATACCCACCAATTCTGGTCGGATACCTTCATCTACGCGTTGTTCTCCTTTTTCCTGTAGCGTCCTTACCCGTTGGGCTTTGATCATGATTTGATCGGTCAACGATGCGCTGCGCAAGACGCGCCACGCCGTGCCATAATCATGTGCTTTCTTGCTGAACAGGGCCAAACATTCTGCTACCGCATTATCGTATTGCGTTAAAGTCTTGTCCATCCCCGTGAGATCCTTCACCTTTGGCCCTTCCATTCAGATACAAAAGTAACTGCTACATGTGCTTAACGTGGCGTATCAAAGGATCGCTTTATGAACCATCGTTCCCAATGATCATGGGGATTTTGAATGTGACCCCAGACTCATTCTTCGTCGGTAGTCGTGTATCTCAGACCTCTATCCAGGGCCGCGCTGAAGCCATGATCAGGAACGGAGCTCGTATTCTGGATATTGGAGGTGCCAGCTCGAGGCCCGGATCAGTGATCGTTCCCTTGGAGGAAGAACTTAAACGCGTGCTACCCGCGATCAGATCCATTAAAGCGCAATTTCCTGATACGCTTATTTCTATTGATACCTGGAGAGC
>CAZPEQ010000185.1:0-5580 GCA_964585605.1 uncultured Weeksellaceae bacterium
TACCTCTTCTTTGGTCTTCTCTTTACCCAAGCCTTCGAATAAGAAAAGCTCCTTGACGTTACTCTTCATCGTACCGCCATCATTTTTGACCAGTGTTACGCGCTGTCCGGCCTTCATACTCCCTCGGGTGATACGGCCTACTGCGATACGCCCTTGAAAAGAAGAGTAATCCAGCGAAGTGATCCGCATCTGTAAAGTGCCTTCACTCGGTTTGGGCGTAGGGATCTCCTCCAGGATCGTGTCCAGCAAAAAACTTACATCTTGCGTCGGCGAGGCTGCATCGGGGCCCATCCACCCTTGTTTACTGGAACCGTAAACAGTTTTAAAGTCCAACTGATCCTCGGTAGCATCAAGCGAGAACATGAGTTCAAATACCGCTTCTTGCGCCTCATCAGGTGTGCAATTGGGCTTATCAACCTTGTTGATCACAACGATTGGCTTCAGGCCCAATTCTATGGCCTTTTGCAATACAAAGCGTGTCTGAGGCATAGGTCCTTCAAAGGCATCTACGACTAACAGCACCCCATCGGCAAGGCCGAGCACGCGCTCAACCTCTCCCCCAAAGTCAGCGTGACCTGGAGTGTCAATGATATTGATCTTGGTGCCTTTGTACCGAACACTCACATTCTTAGACAGAATCGTAATACCACGTTCCCGCTCCAGATCATTGTTATCCAGTATCAAATCGACCTGCTCGGTTCCTTCACGGAACAAGTTGGCTTGATGCAGGATCTTATCGACTAGCGTTGTTTTGCCATGGTCAACGTGGGCGATAATGGCAATATTTCTTAATTCTGTCATGGAGCTTGGCTCAAAATGGCCGCAAAGGTAGCGGAATGGGCCTAGCTTTGTAGCAAAACCAGACATCAGGTATGAGATACGTCCAACTTGCACTCGCATTACTGGTATTCGGCTCCTGCACGGATTCCAATACATCGGAAGACACAGGCAATGGAGAAGTCTTGGATTGGGAAGGCGAATACCGCACGATCGGAGGTTCTCCCCAGTTCACGGTTTGTAAAACAGGCAAGACCTATCCCGTAACAGGTGATGCCGCGCTGATAAAGAGTGTCAACATTTCCTACAACAATTTCATAGCCCAGCCAGAGTCTCCTATCAAGATGTGGATGCGCGCTATTCCCAGTGCAGTGGATCTACACAACACCGGATTGATGGATAGTGTACTGGTATTCAGGCAACTCCTCCATATGACGGTTGACCAGTTCTGCCCGACAAAAGCGAGCAAGGAAGCTGCCGGGCGGTATTCCAGCATGGTGAATGACAAGGTTGGAATGGGCCGAAAAATTGATTTCGACCTATACAAAGATGGGCGCGTGATCATGTACACGGACTTTCTAGACGGCAAGGAGCCTGCAGAAGAGGAAGGCACTTGGGGTAAGAATTCGGATAATGTGATCGTACTGTCATGGCCTAGGCGCGGCAAAGAGATGCGTTTCTCTTTGGCGAACGGTACGCTAACCAGTCGTATGTACCACGCGCAAGACGTCAAGTTGATACTCAAACGCGTTGGAGACACCAAGTATCCCGCGGGTAGAATGGTTGGGGTGATAGACTTATTGAAGCGGGCCGCAGCTCCTTACCTAGATACGAACAACCTGCAAATAGAGCCGCACACCCGGATCGTTGATCTGGTGCCTGACAGCATGGGACTTGCTCCTGTCTATGATCAATTAGCAGCGCGTTATGGGGTGAATCGGGCCAAGCTCACCGAACGGCTTATGCTCTTCGAGAATGCGGAAGATGTGCTGAATTTTGTTCGGTATTCAGCGCCTTGAGTTCGCGCAACCAACTGAATAGCGGTAAGTAGTACGGCAAGAATCGCTCCTTCATCTTATTAACGTGTTCGCCCATTTACGCGGATCACGCTTTACCTTACTCACTTAAATGACCTTGCTCATGTTCCGACCTCTACTCCTTTCCGCCCTCCTATCTCTCATCACCATAGCGAGCACAGCGCAAACGAACATTTCTGTTACCAATCCCTTGGCGGAACAAGTAATAGCGGGTAATTACAACCCAAGCAACTTTCCGGGACTGAACACGGTTAGCCTTCCCGATCGAGTTATTTGCGAAATTCAGGAAGAACTCTCTGCTGATTCTATGCTTTCGTATTTGGAGGACATGGATACGTTTTTCACCAGACACACTTACTCTGATACGGTTTCCAGTACGACAGGAATAGGCGCAGCACGTCGTTGGGCTTGTGCGAAAATGCAATCTTTCAGTGACAACGGTTCCGGCCGCTTGATTCCCGCCTTTCTACAATTCGATTATCCGAATGGCGATTGTGGCCCGGGTTTCGGTTGGCGTAATGTGCTTGGTGTGCTACCAGGAGCAGACGTCAATGACCATAACGTAGTTATCGTGGAAGCGCATTTTGACAGCCGCTGTGAGGTGCGTTGTGATACAGCCTGTTATGCGCCCGGTATGGAAGATAATGGATCAGGAAGCGCATTGGTACTGGAATTAGCTCGCGTCATGAGTAACTACGTATTTGACCATACGATCATCTTCATGTTGACCATTGGAGAAGAAGAAGGCCTATATGGCGCCGAGGCGATGGCAGAATACTGTGTCATGAACAACGTGCCGCTGAAAGGGGTGCTGAACAATGACATTGTAGGCGGCATAGAATGTGGCAATACGTCTTCTCCTCCCAGCTGTCCGGGAGTAGGACATATTGATAGTCTGCAAGTGCGTATTTTTTCAAGCCCAGCACAATTCCAACGCGCCCGCAATTTTGCACGAACCGTTAAAACCTACTATACCGAGAAAATCGTTGATGTAGTGGATGTGCCTATGACGGTTTCGCTCATTGGCCAAGAAGATAGAACAGGGCGCGGCGGTGATCACATCCCTTTTCGTGCACTGGGCTTTAGGGCCATCCGTTTCACAAGCGCTAATGAACATGGTGACGCCGATATGACCAACCCGAACTACGTAGATAGACAGCATACCTCCGACGATATTCTCGGTATTGATACCAACGGGGATCAAGTCATTGATGAGTTTTACGTTGACTTTAATTACCTGAGGCGGAATGCTGTGATCAATGGTGCTACCGCAGCACTGGTAGCATCGGGGCCACGTGTGCCGAACTTCACCTTATTCGATGAACCAACTGGGCTGCGGATATCGATAGAGCCCGATCCTGATTTTGCGGAATACCGAATCGGCGTTCGCACCGATCCAGCATCGCTAGACTTTGACGAGTTCTACCGGATCACAGACACTTCTTTTGTGATACCGAATCAAACCACCGGCACGGCAAGGCGTGTATCAGTTGCTGCCATAGACAGTAAGGGCGTAATGAGTCCATTTGGTGACGAACGTTCGGCTTTCTCGGATGTAAATACCCCTCCCGGTGTTTTGGATAATTTACCCTATGGCATTGATTGCACGACGGTTGGCATAAATGACCCGCTTGTTCCTGGTACCTCAGGTATCACGATGTCGGCCACACCCAACCCCTGGTCTAAGTCGACTGAGTTGCGGATCGTACTAACAGATCGAACACTTTACGGAAACAGCGCCGTGTTATTGATCCAAGATGCCCTTGGTCGGGACGAGATTCGCAGGACATTGACCCTAACTGGTGGCACAACAGTCGTCCCCATTTCAACACTGAGCAGAAGCGGTATTTACCACTACAGTTTATTGATCAACGGTCAGCTCGTGGCCTCTGAGAAAATGATCTACACGAGGAACTAAACGGTGTTCCTCCTTTCTCGCAAAAGCGTTGAACAGCCCGTAAACTACACACAATACGCATAGAAAATTATCTAATTTATTTTTTAGTTTATGCTAAATATTCTAGTTATCAAGTAACAACAGACCGGCCCAAAGAGACGGTTTAGAACGTGAGTGAATTGACGCTAACCCGATCACCCTTCTCTCCTTCCTGAATCACATTCAGGATAGCTATCGCTAAACCGGCAAGAGGGAGACCCAATATCCTCCTATTGGAAGAACATCCTCGGTAACTTTTTATTCCTCAAGTAGTCCTACCAGAAATCCGTTCTATTTTCAGGTTTATGATTAAACTTTCACCCATACTGATGATCGTGCTGATTCCTTTTGGCGGCATCGCTCAGTCTTGGGATAATATTGGCCCACAAGGAGGGTTCTTCAAAGATTTTGCCATTCATCCTACAGATCCCAATATCGTTTACGCGGGCAGTGATGATGGCGGTGGGGTGTGGAAGACTGTAGATGCAGGAAGCAACTGGACTTTGCTTACAGGTGACTTTCCCAATTTTACGGGCTGGCATATTGAGATCGATGAAGAACACCCGGATACGCTGTATTTCTGCGAGTTATACGGCAGGTACGGCATACTGAAAACGACTGATGGTGGTAACACGCTGACCCATTTGATCAACGGCTTCGACCTCGCCAGGGATATGCATAATTCGGGACTGGCGATCTATCCCGGAGCAGGCGATACCCTATTCTCAAGTACGGGTGAAAGCATTGCTACCGACGCAAGGATAGGTAATGGCATATTTTCAAGCTTCGATGGCGGACTGAATTGGAATTACGCAGGCCTGCAAGGCATACCAACCCCTGCCATAGCAATAACTACCACAGGCCGCATATTCGCCGCCACCGCAACGCAAGGCTTAAACTTCTCAGATGATTTCGGCACGACTTGGCTACCGCACCCTGATATTCCCGACACGGCGGCGATACTGCAGATTGACGATCGGGATGGAGTAATAGCCGTATCAGCCGGTGTTTTGGGTGTTTACTTAAGTACTGACCAAGGTGTTTCTTTTTCTAATATCGGTCAGGTCGGCGATTTCAATTTCGACTTGGCTGTGCTTACCACCACTCCCACCATCAAGATCTTAAGTACTGGCTTTGTAACGCCATTCATCTACGACTCAGGAACAGCGATCTGGTCTCCTGTCTTGGATCCACTCTTCACTTCACAGCTCTTGATCGGCATAGGCACGAACGGCGTGGATATTTACACGGGGATATTCAGTTCCGCACCGATTATCCGATCCTCTGATGGGGGTATTACCTGGGGAGAATTGGCGCAAGACCCGATTGCGACAGAAATACCTGCTATCGTGGAAGATCCAGCAACCAACCAACTCTTTGCTACACTGCAGAACAGCTACAACCAAAGTGGCATGACTTACAACCGGGAAAGTGTTGCCACTTCAACAGACGATGGGCTTACGTGGAGCAGAACCGGACCCTTCGCCCATGGCTTAGATCTGGAATTAGACCCAGCAAGCGGTTCCCTCTATCTAGCCACGTTTGCGCAGGGCTTGTTCAAAAGCACCGACGGTTTCGCTACGTGGTCTAATGTGCGGAGCGGAAACAAACTTATTGGAGATGTTGAGATAGACCCCGATAACAATCAATCGATCTTGCTTTCTGAAGTAGACCTGAGCACATTGATGCTTGGCCTTTTTCGATCAACCGACGGCGGCAATACATGGAATCAAACATTCAGCACGGCCATTGTGAACCGCATTGCATTTCGGGCGGGAAGCGACACCGTATACGCTTCATTGGAAAACAACGGGATCATCGTAAGCACTG
>CAZPEQ010000186.1:0-5561 GCA_964585605.1 uncultured Weeksellaceae bacterium
CTTCACCCATCATCCAGTTCACCACTTCGTTCTCCATGTTGCGGATATCACCTTGAAGTTTTGAAAAGATGGTAGTAGTAGCTGCAAGTGGAACATGGTAGAAGTTCTTGGTTTCCCACGTATCCGTTACACCATCATGTGTCGTACTCTCAAAGTTGAACACTTTATCGGCATTCGCAGTTAGCACTGGATTCTTACCTCCAATCGCTTTTTTCAAATTCTCCCGGAAAGATTCAAGTTTCTCCCTCAGTTCCGTGGCCGAATTCTCTCCTGTTTTTGGTGACTTTGGCTCCGGACCAATCAGCAAATTAGTATTTGCATCGTAGTTGTCTTTGCTCGAAACATAGTTCAGACTTAAAACCGTATCACGACCAGAAGCATCCTTCCCAAGTACACTTTCAAGAGGAAGCTTCTCTGTTTCCGCAATAGTCATAGCCTTAACCTTATCAATATGCGCGATCAATGCATTCGCTTCATTTTTAAAGCTTTCTGCACTTTTCCATGCCGCACCATATTTATCAGGGCTCTCCGCCGCTAAACCTTGGAATTGTTTGTAGGTGTCGCCTATCTTATCATTCAAGGTGAGCTTGGTCGTTTCCAAACCATCATTGACTGTAATGAAAGCTAAAAGGACCTCCTTGGATACGTTCATCGCCAAAAGCGCTGTTAGTACCAAGTACATCATATTAATCATTTTCTGCCTCGGGGAGGCTTTACCGCCGGCCATCTCTTAAAGATTTAAGTAAAAGTGTAATAAACCAAAGAGGTTTAACCACGGTTCACGTTCATGGCAGCTAACATGTTACCATAAACCGTATTCAACTGTGTGAGGTTATCGCTCAACTCAGCAATGTTCGTCTTGTAACGCTTGGTATCTTCAACAGAATCGCGCAAGTTCTCCATCATGTCAGCAACACCTGCATACATTTCATTCGCTGCCTCTAACTTCTCACGAGAAGAACGCAACTGAAGTTCGTACATCTCATTGAGATTCGTAAGATTCGTGCTCATTTGCTCTAAGCTCTCACCTGCACTCTTTCCAGCTTCAGCACCCGCTGTTAGGCCAACTAAGCTTTCGCTAGCTGATTCGTATGCTGTGCTCAACTCACTTACCTTACCAGTTGCACCCTTCAAGCTATCAACATACTCGTTGGTTGCAGAAGCAGCACCCGTGATTTCTGATAGGCCTTGAGCTTGCTCACTCAACGAGCGCATGCCAGTACCTAAACTTTCGATCAACTCGGGTTCGATCTTCGCACTGGTAAGCATGTCATCAAGTTGCTCAGTTATAGACTGCTGATCTTCCTTGCTAAAGTCATCTCCTCCATGCGCTTCACCAGTAGCTAACTCGGGGTAAACCAGCGCCCAATCGGGATCTTCGTGTGGTGGTTCAAATGCAGAGAAAATGAAAATGATAGCTTCTGTTCCCAGACCAACGATAAGCATGGGGCCTGCACCTGGCCAGTGCTGAATCTTAAATAAGGCTCCAAGGATTACGACAGCTGCCCCTAATCCGTAGAGTTTGGCCATAAAGTTCTTCCATTTCTTGCTTCCTGGTTTCATATTGCTTCCTTGCTTTTTGAAATTTGAGTTTAATCCAAGGATATTGCTTCCGACTCAATACCCTATCTTTTTTTTCCGTTTTACAGATCTTCTTCGTTCACAGCCTTTCCACGACCTAAGAAGGTCATTGCAGAACGGAACCCGATGTAACACTTTGCTGTGTCTTGATACTCGTAAGAACGTGTACCTGTTTGAAGATAGTACCCAACATCCTTCCACGAGCCTCCACGAATAACCTTCCTCTTCATTGAAGGAGGATCGTTAGCCAATGCGTTGTAAGTGTATTCTGGGTTAAGGTCATGATCGAAGTCGTATACCGCTTCATCAAAAGCAGTGCTCGTCCATTCAGATACATTACCTGCCATGTTGTACAGGCCATAATCGTTTGGAGAGTACGAGTCTACAGATACTGTGTGGAACCCTCCATCGTCAACATAATTTCCGTTCAACGGCTTAAAGTTTCCAAGGAAACAACCTTGTCTATTACGGATATATGGACCACCCCAAGGATACGGAGCCAAGTCCAGATTACCACGAGCAGCATACTCCCACTCTGCCTCAGTTGGCAAGCGGAACCGGTTTACGAACGAAGACCCTTGTTGATGTAACCAACCATTCATAAGCATAGACCGCCAAACATTAAATGCATTGGCCTGCTGCCAAGTCACACCGACCACAGGATAGTCGTCGTAAGCAGGATGCCAGAAATAATTCTCCGACAAAGGCTCATTGAACGAGTAGGTGAAATCTTGTATCCACGCCAGCGTATCTGGGTATACAGCAATGATCTCCTTGATAATGAACTGACTACGATCACTGTGGCCAACGATCGCATTGTTTTGCCCTTTTACGTTCGTATAGCTCAGATCCAAGTCTTTTCCTGCCTTGGAGGCAGCAGCTTTCAGATCTTGCCAGTAGTATTCAAACATGAGCTTACGCGTATCCAACTCTTGGCGACGGTAAAATTGCTCACTTTCACTCAAGAACATATCGGCCAGCTCTTCTCGCTCTTCCTCACCGAACCAGTTGATCCTTTCTCGCCAGTTAAGCACTGGTGGATCGATTTCTTCACCGAATTCATCTTCCTCAATGATGTGCTCTCCTATATCAGCCTCTCCTAAGAGTCGCTTTGCGATAGAATCGCGCACGTAGAACACGAATTGCCGGTATTCGTTATTGGATATTTCCGTTTGGTCAATGTAGAAAGCTTGCACGGAGACCGTTTTGGACTTCGATACAAACGCATACGGCACATCCTGGTCACTAGGGCCCATTGTATAGGAACCCATCGGGATGTAATTCATACCATATGGATCGACTTGATACCAACCTGGACGTGCTTGCACGCCGATCAGTTGACCTTGTCCTCCACCGCCACAGCTCGCCAGCAGAGCTAAAGCAGCTAAGTATAATAAGGGACGTTGCATCTTTCCTTGAGTTTTCGCCGGTTGTCTAAGTAGTTATTCCGATTCTGAGCAATGTGGTAAGCATTACTCAGCCTAGACATTCAACGGATTTTGGTTTAAATAGGTTTCAATCCTGCCTTATTTACAAGTACCTCGGGTTCCTGTACTCAAACACAGGTATCGGTTTTTCAATCTTAAAGCAGTAGCCCAACATAATCTCATGCGACCCACTGCTGTAATTTCTGATTTCTGATGTTGTTACATCGTAACTGTAACCGATTCTCAGTCCATGACCATTGTCATTGACTCTCTGATATCCGATCATCGGAGCGATAGCGTCCTCGCTACGGTAGCTAACGCCAAACCAAGCCTGATTCTTATATAGGTACCGAACTGACAGATCGAATTGTGTTGAACTCGCGTCAGTCTTTATCAATGTTGACGGTATTAGCACGGAATTTGGATCACCTCCTAAGGCATGGCGATATCCCGCTTGTAAGTAGTAATGCCTGGCATTTTGAATACCCACATCAATCAACTCTGACTCTGGTAATTGAGTACTACTTACTCCTACCCAAACTTTCTTTGTTGTATAGTAAAGGCCTGCCCCAAGATCAAAACCTGACTGACTACCCCCGTTATCCGGTATAGAAGGGTCTCCTGCAACAGGGTCTACTGCAATCCAGTCGCCATCTAAGCTACGACCAGTAAGGCCGCCGTACGCGCCAACGCTCAACGTTCCTCCTCCTACATTCTTAAAATGATAAGCTACATGCCCTCGAACTATAGTACTTGATTCTTGGCCAAGTCTATCGCGATATGCGGTTAAACCAACACCAAGATTATACTTGGCAATGAGGCCATGTACATTGAGAAGCCCCGTTTTGGGTGCTCCGGCGAACCCCGTCCATTGCTGACGGCCAAAGCCGGTGATACAAATGTTTCCTCCAGCCCCTGCTGCTGCCGGATTTATAGAAACCCGATCGAACATATACTGGGTCAATTGAGGATCCTGCTGCCCCCACGAGGTGGCACATATAAGTAAACCTGCCAACCCTGTAAAAATCCACCTCTTCCGCATACTTTTCCTTGCTAGTGCTAAGTTTTACGCCAAATACCGTTCACCTCTCCTTCTTTGGAGAAAGCACAAAATAGCAAAAATCTTAGTTCGTAAGGAATTTTAACGATTTTACATGAGCATCTCTTTATAGGCAGAAAGGCCTAAAAAACTCGGTTAAATCAACTTTTGGAAGGTTCTCCACCACCGATCCGGCACCTCTTCATGACACGCTCTTTCATAGTCCTCGTACGAGCACGGCACTAAATGGTGGCGTTCAAAACGCTGATCTGTCTCCGCCCTGTAGGGCACATCCATCCACCAACGGTCACTATGCTTGCTTTTGAAAAACACCAGATCATGCTCATGTCCCTTCAATTGAACATGGTACTTGGTGAATTGCTTTCTATCCAGCCACGGCAGATCATTTGTCCGGGACACGAACCCATCAAGAAAACACCAGATCATTTCAGCCGCTAGCTGTGCGGTAACCCCTTCTTGATCCTTCAGCGGATCCATTTCATAGATACCGATCGAACTGAGTTTCTCGCTAATGCCCGCGTAACGCATCATTTGGCATAGCTCTTCCCCGTGAAAACCATTAGGCCCTGGTGTACTGGTACCTGGCGCATCGCTTCGACGAATGCTGCTCATATCTACCGTAATGGTATCCGCATTGCGGATGATCGGCTCTGTATCACGCATATTATCGCGCACTTCACCCAATCGCATTGCGTCGAAATAAAGCTTCTCCATTAGGTCGATACCAGGCCGATCAACCAAGTAGGTTTGAAACCCAATGTTGCTGTAGTTGAAAAGGTAATTGGGTTGACGCAAGACCACATGTCCTAGGTAACAGTTCTCTGAAAGCGGTTCATCTTTATTACCCAAGTCAAACTTAGAATCGATGGACACCAAGTTGACCATGCGCTCCATACGTTCGTAAGCCATGTACTGGCCAAAGGTCAAGGCTTGGCCACCGCCAATGATCACCGGCATGATGTTCATCTGAATGAGGTCGATGATGATACTCGAAACAGCGTGAACGGTGTCACTTGGTGTATTTCCGGGACGCACATTCCCCAAATCGGCAATAATGGTAGGCTTAACGGGCTGGTACAACTCGTACAGTGCTTTCCTGATCTGATCAGGAGCATGCACCGTAGGCCGCGGTTCTTCATGACCAGGATCATCAAGCACACCAAAGAAGGCTATACGCACACCCTCTATATCAGGAAACCCTTTGCTCGTATGAAATCGAGTCACTTCACCCAAAGTATGCGCTGGATACTCCTTGAACTCAAGCTCGGCAGGCTGCAGATACAATTCCATATCCATGGGTCAGCTCTTTTTCTTCGTAGCAGACTTCTTCGTCGTTTTCTTCTTCGTCGCCTTTTTCTTGGTAGACTTCTTTTTCGTCGCCTTCTTCTTCGCCGTTTTTTTCTTGGTGGTTTTCTTGGCTCCCCTGCGCTTCTTCTCTGGGGCTTCAGCGATCATTTTCTGACAGGCAAGATTGCATTCGGCAAAAATTGGAA
>CAZPEQ010000187.1:0-5556 GCA_964585605.1 uncultured Weeksellaceae bacterium
ACCCATGTAATACGCCGAACTACCAGGCACGGAAGTGATCAAGCGAGCTAAATTCCCACCCGTGCAGCTTTCCGC
This sequence comes from uncultured Weeksellaceae bacterium, assembly GCA_964585605.1. Classification (GTDB taxonomy): domain Bacteria; phylum Bacteroidota; class Bacteroidia; order Flavobacteriales_F; family PHOS-HE28; genus CAZPEQ01. The sequence goes on from CAZPEQ010000187.1 coordinate 76, forward strand.
CGTTGCGAGTGTTTCTCCTCTCGCTTTCAACATCTCACCGATCACCGATTCTAGCGTATCCCGCCCCTCCCCGAAAATGAGGTCGGGAATAAGTTCGTAAAGCTCGCGAACCTTGCGATCAACGTTTTGCTCAGTCTGTTCTGCATCAGTTCCTGCATACGCAGAAAGACGCAGCTTTAGAAAGCCCGGCGACGGCAGATACGCTAGTTTGATCCCAACATCAGCCAGTGATTCTTCCCATTCAGCAATATGCTCAGATAAATGAGATTCTCCCACCCCTGTTGTTTGGATTGTGCGGTGAACAATAGCCGGTGGATCGAAGTGAGCTGTGATCTTATCCAGGATGGTATTCCTCATCATGGCCTTCATTTCGTACGGCACACCTGGCATGCTTACGAAAACCCTTCCTTCTTTCTCAAACCACATACCACTGGCTGACCCTCGATCATTCGTGATCTTCGTACACGCCGCTGGTATATCGGCTTGGGCTAGATTCACCTCCAACACTTCCTTGCCAATCCTCTTAGAGAAATCGATAATACGTTGCTCAAGTTCTTTGTCGCGAACCAATTCGGTCTGAAAGAACTCGCACATGGTTGTCTTCGTAATGTCATCTTTGGTTGGCCCGAGCCCTCCGGTAATCAACAGAACATCGGCCTTGGCATTTTGCAAATGATCCAAAATCGCGTTGCGGTCGTCGGCAATAGTGAAAACTTCAACCGTTCGAACGCCAATGTGAGCGAGCTTTTCGCCCAGCCAACCCGCATTCGTATTTATCGTTTGCCCGATCAACAACTCATCACCAATGCTCATTATTTCAGCTGTGATCTCTTTTTGCTCAGCCATGCATGCTCGCTGTTTTGCCGTATTTATCCATTAAGCCAGCTTCATACGCAAGAAATTCTTGCCAACGCGCATTTACATCCACCCCTTCGCCATGTTTACGAGCTAAGTTTATGAAGGTGGTGTAATGATCAGCCTCGCTGATCATCAATTCTCGGTAAAAAGAGCGGAGATCCTCATCTTTAACTGTTTCACTCAGCATTTTGAAGCGCTCACAACTGCGCGCTTCGATCATTGCCGCGAAAAGCAAGCGTTCAACCAATCGTTCTGCGTCCGTACCGTTCTTCTTGGTGAATTTCTTTAAGTCATGCACGTAGCCATCCTTACGCTCAAAACCAAGTTCAAAGCCGCGATCCACGATTTTTTGATGCACCATGCCAAAATGCTGTATCTCCTCCTCTGCAATGCGGATCATTTCACTTACGAGATCGGGCAGATAAGGATAAATAACGGTAAGCGTGATGGCATTGCTTGCTGCCTTCTGCTCACACCACGCATGATCCGTGAGCACTGCCGATATATCTTCTTCTGCCAAGCGCGCCCATCTTGGGTCAGTAGGCAGTTTCAAACCTAACATGCAACAAATGTCGGCATTGATCCACAACTGATACGGAGAACGCAGGGTTAATTGAAGCGGCTCCTTTGTGATAGACACTTTCAATAATCACAATATAACCATAGCCCATACCTATATTGGAGCCATGACCATTCAGCAATTACGATACGTTTTGGCACTGGAAGAACATGGCCATTTCATTAAGGCCGCGAAAGCCTGTTCCGTAAGCCAACCAACACTTACAGCGCAGGTTCAAAAGCTTGAAACTGAATTAGGAGTAACCCTTTTTGACCGAACAAGCAGGCCTATTAAACCAACGGAAGCTGGCGCTCAACTGCTAGATGAAGCACGCAAGGTGTTGGAATCGACTAATATCATTGAACGAACAGCGGCAAAACTGCAAGCTGGCATCGAGGGCACCTACGAAGTGGCCATTATTCCCACCCTTGCCCCTTACCTACTTCCCCTTTTCTTGGAACCATTCGTGAAGGCAAATCCCAGTATTGAGCTGAAATTGAATGAATTGACAACAGATCAGGTGCTCGAGAACATTAAATCAGGGAAGAATGACGTAGGTATTTTGGTAACACCAATTGAGGATCCCGAGTTAACCTTCTATCCCTTGTTCTACGAGCCTTTCTTGGTGTATTTGTCAGAGAGACATCCGCTACTTCGAAAGAAGCGAATTGCGCGCAAATCCTTGTCAGGACAGGCAATATGGCTATTGAGTGAAGGCCACTGTTTCCGAGAACAAATGCTGAACCTATGTGACCACGATCATTGCGCGCTTTACCCGAACCTGTACTACGGTTCTGGATCAATTGAAACAATGAAACGCATGGTATCTCATGGAAAAGGCATAACACTAGTGCCTGAATTATCTGTCCTTCCGGATGATGCGTATGCGCGCCGCTTCTCGAGACCTGAGCCTACGCGCGAAGTCAGCTTAGTTGTAAAGAAGCACTTTCCCAAACGTCAATTGGTCGAACTCCTCAGCGATTCTATTAGCTCCGCTGTTCCTAAATCAATGCGCGAACGCCCCAATTCGATTATCGATTGGTCAAACAAGACAGATAACTAGTGGATTCTATTTTATTTAAATACATAATTATAACAATTACACAAGATATCTACCCTTTAAAACATGATACGAACATACAATTATCGTGAATATAATTACACATAAATAAAGCGTCATGATGCAAGTAAATTGCATATAAATTCAATCTTTAGTTACCAAATGTGCTTAAGATGCTTACAGAAAGCTTAAAATACCGACATTGCTACTGATACTATGGACTTGAAACAGAACGGAAAAACCTCTTTTTGATGGCAGGAGGAGCGCAATTCGTTGATCGCAATGGTAAGTTGAACGAAGCGGCCGTGCTCGTCCTATCCGTCATCTGCCGCGTCCAGGAGAATCTGCTGACCACGGCATTGGTCTTGCCTTCATCTCGTAATTGGTTAAACGCTCCTTTCTTTTCGCCCAACGAGGGTGGCGGGGCCATGGTTATCGCAACACGGATCTACTTTACCGCTAATTGGTTCAGGAACGACAACCTACCTACTTCGTACGGAAGAAAGGATTCGGTCTGTACCCTACGCTGGATACTCTTAATGGCCCATGAAGTGAGGCATCTGCCGCAAGCCGCCATTGTCGGTTATCGCATATGGAACATCATGGCCTACGTCCTTTGGTTTGGACTGAATTATGCTTGGCACGCGGTTACACGGAAACTTCCTTATGTCGAGCATATGCCCTTGGAAATAGACGCCGACCTGGGCAGAAAAACATTACGGAGTATTTTGACTGAAGCTGACACTCCGCCGGAAGAACATGTGTTGATCACAGCGATACACAGGAATGACGTGGATTCGGCTCGTGAGTGGATCGACGAGAATAAGGCGCTTATCGAATTTTGTCAGAACAAAGCGGGCAAATGGCCCGAACACAGGCACTAGAAAGGACGAGAGAGCTCGACTGAACTGAGAGAAGTTCGTGTACCTTGTGCTTAACAAATATTGTTCAAGCTGTGACAATTCGTGCTAACATGTCACGTTAAATTCGTGCTATGAAACTAAGACTGTTGGTCTTTATCACGCTTTTGGGCTCTGCCTTGCTCGCCACTGCCCAAACAACTGCTGATCAAGAGGCTGAATCCAAGCGGAAGCTAGTCCAATTCAGTGGAGTCGTTGTTACTGGCGATAGCCTAGCACCGGTTCCATTCACCAACGTGCTCATTAAGGGAAGTTACAGAGGAACCATGGGCGACGTGTTCGGATACTTCTCTTTTGTAGCGCAAACTGGCGACACAATCGTGTTTTCTGCACTGGGTTTCAAAAGGGGGAACTACGTGATTCCTGACGACCTTAGCGATAGCAAATACTCGTTGATCCATGTCATGTTCGAGGATACGATCATGATGGATAGTGTATCGGTATATCCTTGGCCCTCCAAGGAACAATTCAAACAAGCGTTCATTGACCTTAACTTGCCTGATGATGAGCAGATTAGGGCAATGCGCAATTTGAGTAACGCTGAACTTGCTCAACGCATTGAGAATCTGCCAACCGACGGTTCGCTCGCCTTTAAGTATCAACAGGCACTTCATCAAACCAGGCTATACGAACAGGGGGGCACGCCGCAGATCAACCTCTTCAACCCAATTGCGTGGGCGCAGTTCATACAGGCCTGGAAAAACGGCGACTTGAAAAGAAAAGACCGCTAGCAATCACATTTACGTGAATTGTATTGTTCAAGCTAAGCTCTGCTTTTAGGTAATAAGCCAGTACGCATACCGTTATTTTTGCGATCGCATGGCTAACGCTCGTCATTTCATTACCATCCTATCCTTGCTTATTGCTACGGCCAGTCTGGTCGCCCAGCAAAGCGGCACTGTAAAAGGTATCGTCACCGACGATGATAATGCACCTGTATTCAATGCCTATGTGTTGGTACCGGGCACGAATATTAATACGGTCACCGATCTACAGGGTAGATACCAGCTTTCGGTGCCTGCTGATAGCGCAATTACGGTCAAAGTGCGCCATACGGGCTTTGTATCGAACGAGATCAACTTAAGCGTAGGGCAAGGGAAGTCTAAAACTTGGAGCCCGAGGCTCAAGTTCAGAACGATCGGCGATGGTTTTGAGGTCATTGGTGCTCGCGACCGAGAACCCGGTATTGTGTCAATCAAAACGAAGCCGGCGAAGTTCATTCCTAGGCCTATCCCATCGGTTGAGAGTTTACTGGTCGGGGAACTTGGCGTCGTTTCTCGCAATGAGTTAAGCGCTGGTTACTCAGTGCGTGGCGGCAATTTCGATGAGAACTTGGTTTATGTGAATGATATCGAGGTTTATCGGCCGTTTCTGGCGCGCACAGGCCAACAAGAAGGCTTGAGTTTTCCCAACCCGGATTTGATCGAACGCATTGAATTCAGTGCTGGGGGGTTTGACGCGAAGTACGGCGACAAGCTCAGCAGTGTTTTGGACATCCATTATAAGCGTCCGAAAGAGTTCGCGGCATCTGTTACAGGAAGTTTTCTTGGAGGAGCCGCTCATATCGAAAGTCCACTGTTCAATAAACGCGTTCGGCAGATAACGGGTATTCGGTTCCAACGGAACAACTACCTGCTTTCTGGTTTGGACACACAGGGGGAATATGACCCCCGTTTCATTGATCTTCAGTCTTACTGGACCTACGACGTATCCCCTTCCGTGGAATTCGGCTTTCTTGGTCTATACTCTAGAAACAGGTATTCTTTAGTGCCTCAAACTCGGCAGACCGAGGTCGGTAACTTCAATGAGGCGTTGCGTCTTACGGTGTTCTTCGAAGGGCAGGAATTAAGTCAATACGAAACTGGGTTCGGGGCCTTTAACACGACGATCAAGGCCAATCCGGATCTGTTGTTGAAATTTACCCTTTCCGCCTTTAGGACCTTCGAGGAAGAGCAATTTGATATTCTTGGAGAGTACTTGCTGCAAGAATTGGAGCGAGACTTAGGCAGTGATGAATTTGGTGATGCCGTGCAGGACCTGGGTGTTGGCGGGTGGCTGGATCATGCTCGTAATAGGCTGGAAGC